>CAXIDD010000582.1:0-3703 GCA_964021975.1 uncultured Saprospirales bacterium
ATTAAAGGTGCCGTAAGCGTTGGTCTGGAATGTTTTCGAGTTGACTTCTTGGTAGTTGGCATCCCGAAAAATCACTTTGACGGTTTGGTTGGGTAATATTTGCACGGAATTATCTTCCTGGAAATGCCGTGTAATTATACCTTTAAAGTAAATGATTTGACCCGGTCGATAGATTGCTCGGTCTAAAAAGAAAGTGGTCCGTTCGTAAGTCCGATTCTCTTGATAGTTTGATCCATTATAGAAGGATTCATTCATAAAAAGTACATCTTCACCTTTTTCGAATTTGGCAATAAAAGAAGTTTGTTCTCCTTGTGATTGCATAATTCCTCTTTCATCGGATTTAGCTTTCCCAATTATTTTGAGATTTTGCTGATCCCTACGCCCATACCGATGGTCATAAAAAGTACCTTCTACATCCTTAATTGGCTGGCCACTTTCACGATCCATAAGAATAAATTGAGAAAGACCATTTTCATTGCTCCGATTGAAATAAGCAAGTTTAGAAACTCCAAAGGTGTATAACTGTGTCAAGTTTCCAGGTTCAGTATTAAAGTTAGAATCATTCGAAAATACTAAGGCATACCGGCCAAAATCTAACGATTTGATGATCGTTTCTACACTATTGCTCTGGTGATCTCCCTCGGCGGGTAATTTTATCGCCCATTGGCGAATGGCTTTCTTCTTTAAAATACTGGCTAATCGTGGATTTTTACGATCATTGGGTAATGCTTTTTCGACTTCTAAGCTTAGAGGGATAATCTTAAAATAAACTACTTTAAGGTTGCGATAAATAATCTTTGCTAAAATAGCTTCATTCGGGATTACTACTTGTTCGGAAATGACTTTTAATTCTGGGATATTAATTTTATCAATTAATATCTGAGCTTGTTTAGCACCTGAGGATTTAGGTAGTTTTTTAATTAGCGTTTTGCCTAATTCTTCCGCCTCTTTTAGTTTCCAGCGTATAGAATCTGGACTATTTTTACGAGAATAATTATTGCCTTGTTGGTAAATGAGTTCGATGATTTTTAAATGAATGTAGCTGCTTCCTTCGGTATATTGATATTGCTTGGCCAAACGTTCTAAAGCCGCTTTATATAGTTTTTCTTTGTTTTCTATGGGCGTATTGACATACAAAAATTCAAGCCGATTTAAATCTAGGTCAATGAGCGCAGCTTGGTTGTTTTGTTCTAGTCTAAATTGGGCTAATTCCTGTATAATAAGTAAAGCTTTCAACTTCATAGCTGAAGTTTCATTGATATCACCAAGATCTAATTGAGCAAAATCTTTTAGGTCTGCAAAATAATTGCTGGCTTCCAAGCCAAAATCGTAGCGAGGTTCACTTAAATAGGACCGGCTATCCTTTAAATAATCAATTACTTTATGTGCAAGGATGTCAAATAGAGTAGGGCGGAGGGTACTTTCTACATTGGGGTTAGTCCAAAGGACTTTATAGTCATCTGCGGGAGTAGTTTTTAAACTTTCTTCTTGTAAGGCATTTTCGTATAGAGAAAAGATACGACTTTGTAATTGACCAGCAGTTAAGTTGCGCCAATCGTCCTCGTCTTGTTGATTTTCCAAATCCGTTCGATCTCGCATCTTCCAGTAATTTTCATTCAAATACTGTTGATAAATTTCAGCAAGCATAAATTCTAGCAAAGCTTTTTGAGTACCATTAGCAGCATCTAGTTCTTTTTCGAGCTCAGCTGAAATCGTTAGGAAAGGTGTTTCGGATAGTTCTGCTTGTAGTGCAGTATTAAAAATTAAAGTCTTGATGACTTGTGCTTTTTTATTGTCTTGCTGAGCACTTTGGTTCAATTCAGTGATTTGGGTTAAGGCAGATTGATACAAACCCTGGTTGATTAAAGAGTCTATCAATTGCCATTCAGTTGGATAATCAGGATCGGTCATATTTGTATTGCTAATAGTTTGGGCTTTCAGAATTGTAAGCCCAGAAAAAGCCATTAAGAAAATAAACAGGGTAGTCCAAGGTGATCGTTGATTGTTCATGTGCGACGGTAATTGTGCCAAAAAATAATTAGACTGTAAGAAGCCAAATTCAAACAGCTTCTAAGACATTAGTATATGCTAATTGTCTGTTGTTTTCCTTATAGATGCAAAAAACTTGTTTTTTACATAAATTAAAAAGCTATAACCACGAATTTATCGTGGGGTTACAAGAAATTTAAACCTTAATTTACGGTATTATTCTGTAAATCCGAGTAGGATTAAGGAAGTAAGTGAGTGTCTTATATTTCAGCAACGACGCCAATAAAAAGAATATTGTTAAAGTTTAGTCCTAGTATCTTCAAAGCGTTGAATATCTACCTCTTGGTCTAAATCTCTGCCATTAATTAAGTAATTGACCATATGTTGAGCAAAGTAAGGCCCTAAAGAAGCCCCTTTTGTACCCAAGCCATTAAAAATGTAGACTTTGGGCCATTCTGGATGTGCTCCTAGAAAAGGTCGACGATCTTTCACGGTAGGCCGAATTGCCGCCTTATGTTCTATAATCTCAAATGGAACTTCGAGCACATCTTCTAGTCTATTTCGTAAGAATGATTTTCCTTGCTCGCTTGGTTGCTCTTGCTCAATGTTCCAGTCATAGGTAGAACCAACCCAATAATGGTCATTTTTCAAAGGGGCCACAAAGACCCTATGTTTAAGGATCTTTTTGAAATTGACTTCCGGTATTTTGACAATCAACACTTCTCCTTTGGCTCCAATAAAAGGCAAGTAATTGAACAAGGGGTTGTGAACGGCCTGGTAGCCCTCACAAAAAATAATGTTTTTCGCAGACCATTCCTTATAGCTGACGTCCGAATTAGAAGTATCCAATGCTGAATACTCAAATGGTTCTTCTATCAACAGCTGCTTTTCTTTCAAATAGAGGCGGTACCGATCTACTAAAGTCGCTATAGTTACTTGAGCAGAATGTTGTACTTCTCCATAACTGAATGCTGGGGTTGAAAATGGATCATAATTACCCAAGCTTGCTTTTTCGAGCATATATTTTTGGTAGCTCTCTTCGCCGGTTCTGAGCAACCAATCATTTTCTTCTCTAGAATTGAAGAGGGTACGTAGGATGTTTCTTTCTTCATAAAATCGAATATCCAATTCTTTTTCCATTTGCTGGTAAGTGGATTTTGCAAATGGAATGAGGTGATCAACTTTCCAGGATTTGACATATCGTCTGCCCGTAATTGGATTGATGATTCCTGCTGCCACCTTGGAAGCGGCATTGATTTGGTCCTGGCTAATTACCTTGATTTTCTGCCCTGTTTTTTCTAAAAAATAAGCCATTAAAGTTCCTGCCAATCCTTGGCCTACAATCAGGTAATCAATCATTTTATCAAATAATTTTATATACTATTTAAAAAATCGCGGTCTTTTTTTCTCAGACCTTTTACCACCAAGTCATAAGAATGCTCAAGCAGTTCTAATAAGAATTCTTCCTCTAGTCCATTTTCAAAATGGACCGTGTTCCAGTGTTTCTTATTCATATGATAACCTGGCCGAATGTCCTCGAATTGCTCCCGTAATTCTACGGCACGGATAGGATCACATTTTAAATTAACGCTAAATTCTTCATCGGTTAAGGACGTTAAGGCGAACATTTTCCCCATCACTTTAAAGACAAGGGTTTGATCACCAAAAGGAGTAGACTCATCCACTCCTTTTTTGTTTAAACAATAATCCCGAA
>CAXIDD010000583.1:0-3701 GCA_964021975.1 uncultured Saprospirales bacterium
ACAGTGGATTGGACAATGGGCCTGGGTATTAGCACCTTGGCTTTGGGTGATAATGTATGATCAGGAATGGTTTCCCAATGCAGATACTGCCACTCGAACCTTGGCTATTTGGGTGGGTATATTTTGTGCCCTTCTAGCCATGGTACCTGCAATTTTTATCAAGAGTAAATCAACATTAGATGATACCAGCCTAACCCCATTGGCCTTAAAAAATATTGGAGGCAGTTTGATTGAAATAATAGAAGGCTTTAAAGAGGCCTTTAGCTACGAAGCATTTAGGAAATTGTGTATATCCACTTTCCTGATTTTTAATGCTTTTAATACAATTGCTGCGTTCTCTTTCTTCATTGTTGTTTACTATCTATTTAATGGAGATGCTGGTGCAGCAGGTGTTTGGCCGACCTTATTTGGAAGTGTAGGGGCTTTGGTAACGACTTTTATTGTGATTCCTATTGTAGCGAAGATGTCCAAAACGATGGGTAAAAAGGATGCCTTTATGCTTTCGCAAGGAATTTCAATTATTGGATATATTCTACTTTGGTTCTTGTTTGTTCCGGGCAAACCTTATATGTTTTTATTTGCTTTGCCTTTCTTTTCCTTTGGTATCGGAAGCCTATTCACTTTGATGATGTCAATGACGGCAGATGTATGTGATTTAGATGAGTTGCAGACTGGGAAAAGAAGAGAAGGAATCTTCGGAGCAATTTACTGGTGGATGGTGAAGTTTGGTTTTGCCATTGCAGGTCTCTTAAGTGGAGCCATTCTTTCTTTGGTCGGTTTTGACCCAAATGCTTCTTCTAATTCAGATGCGGCTATCACCGGCTTACGGATTTTCTACTCTGGACTGCCCATTTTAGGAACCTTGATAGCGATGTACTTCATGCGTAATTATGATCTGACAGAAGAAAAAGCAACTGAAATTAGTGAAGCTTTAGCCAAAAAGAAGGCTGCTGAAGCCAGCGAAGTTTAGTACTGCTTTTTGTATAAAAAATTAGATAAAAACAAAAGGATATGTCTTATAGAGCAAATTATAAGCAAAAACTAAAAGGAGTTGATTTTAATAATAAATCAACGGAAGATTTAAGAGCAATATTCAAGGATATTCTGGAAGATGGCTTACATGGACTATGTTATAGTGCCTACGAAGATGGGCAAGAACCTGGTGCTATTTTAAGCAAGGAACAAATCCGCCGTCGGATGGCAATTATTGCGCCGCACATTAAATGGATTCGCTCCTTTTCTTGTATCGAAGGCAATGAATTGGTTGCCGAAGTAGCAAAAGAATTTGGAATCAAGACGCTGGTAGGAGCGTGGCTAGGAAAAGATAAGGACCTTAATGAGCAAGAAATTGAAGGCTTGATTAAGCTTGCAAAGGATGGTTTAGTAGACATTGCTGCGGTAGGAAATGAAGTATTATACCGAAATGACCTGAGTGAAGCAGAGCTACTCGGGTACATCAACCGGGTAAAAGAGGCTATTCCTGGGATACCAGTGGGCTATGTAGATGCCTATTACGAGTTTAGTGTTCATCCAAAGATTACGGATGCCTGTGATGTAATCCTTGCGAATTGTTATCCTTTTTGGGAAGGCACCTCCATTGATTATTCCCTGATGCATGCCCAACAAATGTATTATCAAGCTTTACACGCCGGTGGCGGTAAGCCAGTAATTATTACTGAAACGGGTTGGCCAAGTCAAGGGACTGCCTTAGATGGAGCACAACCTTCTTACGACAATGCCTTGCGTTATTTCTTGAATATTCAACAATGGGCCGCTCAAGTGGAGGCTGAGGTGTTTTACTTCTCCTCTTTTGATGAATCCTGGAAGGTGGGAGACGAAGGAGATGTCGGAGCCTATTGGGGCCTTTGGGATAAGGACGAAAAATTGAAGTTTTAAAGTACTATTAGCTTAGGACGTAATAAAATAGTATTACTTCTGCTCTTATACACTCCTATACTTAGTGTATTCCATATTTCGTCTTTAGCTACCTTTTCAAGAAACAACTCATTTACAGGCCAGGTGCACACGTATTTGGATTTTTAGCTTTAACTTTTTGGAATAGATTTAGGCTTTATCTTCAATGTTTAGTAGTTTTATATAACATTAAGTAATGAAAAAGAATCAACTCGTTTCTTTTTACCTTCTAAGACGGTCCTAAAATATTTAATTACATGTCTAAGCTGTTTTATTCCGCTTTACTATGCCTCTGTATATTATCCAGTGTAGATGTATCCGCGACTACCTATTATCTAGATGCTACGAATGGAGCCAATAACCAAGATGGCCTTACCCCTGGCACTGCCTGGAAAGATTTTTTCAAAATCAGAGCTTTAAACGGAGGAACTGGTCCTGTAGCTGGTGATATCTTGTTATTCAAATATGGCGAGCAATGGGAGAACGCTCGATTTATTATTAATGATAATGGCAGCCCTGGAAACCCAATCGTATATGGTGCGTACGGAACGCCTAGTGACGGCCTGCCAGTGATCTCTTCTGTTGCTACTTATAATGGTGCTACATATTATAATGTTCCTTATCCAGATGCTACCAATGCTGGTAATTGGACGGCTACCGCTGAACCAAATATTTGGACTTTACCCTTACCTAGTTCTCCGGGACGGCTCTTTTTAGATGGCCAAGAAAGCTTGCGGGCACATACCTTAGGAGGTGTTGGGCAGGTGGATAATGAAGGGGCTACGGGTATTTGGTTTTATGATGCTACGCAACAACTATTACACCTTTTTGCTACCCAAAACCCCGCTAATGAGTTTACTACTTTCCGAGGAAGTATAGGGTTTTATTCATTATTACTGGAGCTCAGTGAACATGTAGTGATCGAAAATCTAGATTTACGTGGCGCAACTGGTGCCGCACTATGGATTAATGCTAGTAGAGATATTGTCGTGCAAAATTGTAAGTTAGGGGAAAGTGGAGGCTCAGGGCTATTGATTTCTGATAGTAATAATACAAAGATAACATCCGAAAGGGTCACTGTACGAGATAATATTTTTGATTCAAAATTTGAATTCTTTTACGGATTAGGTTCAGAGCGTGGTTGTGGAGATGGGGTGCGTTTATCGGAAGGAGCCAGTTATTGTGAAGTCTATAGCAACACTTTTATTAATTGGGCACATAATGCTATTGAATTATTAGCTAGTAATCCAAACGATGCCGGTGTCAATAATAACCGTTTTTATGACAATCAAATTTCAGCACCTGATATTCCTTACGCTCATCCTTTTGGTGCTGACGGATTATTAGGGAAGTGTCAAGAGAATGAATTCTTTAGGAATTATATTGAAAACTGCCGCACTACTTCTCAGGTAAACGGTAATAATAATTGGGTGCATCACAATATTATCCGTGGGATGCGGAGATCTCCTTCCAAGGTTACGCCTACCGCACATGCGTTCGCTTTAAGTGTTTATGGTCCGGGCTTAGTTTCAGAAAATAATCGCTTTGACCATAATTTGATCATCGATACGGATGAATCAGCTTTTGTTTTGGAAGGCTTTGGTTTACCTAATCCAACCCAAAACCATTCGATTCGTAATAACATTATGATCAATACAGGCTTGGCACCACTTGATAATACCTTACAAGCGGGAATAGGTATATTGATTCATGACAATGGAGGTGGAGTAGGGGCCAATACTTTTCAAAACAACTTAATTTTTAACACTACTGAATTAGCTTCTACG
>CAXIDD010000584.1:0-3700 GCA_964021975.1 uncultured Saprospirales bacterium
GCGCCTTTCCTTTTGCTCCGTTTGGATGGCTTTTCTAAATAGTAAAAAAGAAAATACCAGACCATGTACAAAAAAGATCAGTAATAAGGAGCTTTTAAGGTTGAAATCGAATAATAGTGTTTCCATATCATACATACGTTAAATCCGCCAAGGTGGATCTAAGCGGTTTTCGCCTGCGTAATATAAAATTAATTGGTTGCCCGCAGGGTCTTTGAGCCTAGCTTCCCGCCATAACCAACTTTTATCCGTCGGTAGTTCCTCAAATTCAATACCTTTTTTGACTAGTTGCAAAACTTGCTCATCCAGATCCTGGCATTCGAAATATATGTAGATGCCATCTCCTTTTGGTAGTTGTTCGACTTGATGGAGGGAGAAACTAGCCTGCCCATCTGGACATACGAAACG
Organism: uncultured Saprospirales bacterium; assembly: GCA_964021975.1. GTDB lineage: Bacteria > Bacteroidota > Bacteroidia > Chitinophagales > Saprospiraceae > DATFKA01. The sequence continues at coordinate 406 of CAXIDD010000584.1, forward strand.
GGCATAATGAGGTAATGCTTTTACAATAAGTTGTAAACCCAGTTTCTGATAAAATTCAATAGCAACCGCTACATTTAAAACTGGTGCCGTTATTTGATTTAAATTCATATTGCGCTTCTTAAAGTAAAATTAATGTGTAAAATAAGTAAGAAGCAGATACTTCTATTATTTTGTGCTTAAAGTAGGTCTAAATGTAGAATTAAGATCTACTCTTATAAAAATACCCACTTATGTATCGACTATTTATACTTTGCTTTTGCTCATTTATACTCTTGGCTTGTAACCGTAAAAGTAATCCAACTGCAACTAATGCTAAGGACCTATATCAGTCGCAAGAAATTGATTTAGAACAAACCTTAACCACGATTGCCTTGGGGTCTTGCAACCGCCAGGATTTACCACAAGATATGTGGAATCACATCTTGGCCCAAGAACCACAACTTTGGGTTTGGTTAGGAGACAATATTTATGGTGATTCAGAAGATATGTCGGTCATGAAAGCCAAGTATATGCAGCAAAAATATGCACCAGAGTATGTCGCTTTTCGCAGGGAACTACCCATAATCGGTACTTGGGATGATCACGATTTTGGCGTGAATGATGGAGGTAAAGAATTCAGTAAACGAGCAGAAAGTCAAGCATTAATGCTGGATTTCCTAGATGTCCCTAAAGATGCACCAGTCCGGAGTCAAGCTGGTGTTTACCAAAGTTATACCTTTGGACCCAAGGAAAAGCAAGTGAAAATTATCCTTTTAGATAGTCGTTATCATCGAGATGCCACGGTCGATAATCCAGATCCAAAAGCTCGTTACTTGCCCAATGAGACGGGGACTATTTTAGGCGAAGCGCAGTGGCAATGGTTAGAGCAAGAATTAATAAACTCCGAAGCTCAAGTACATATTATAGCCAACGGGATTCAAGTAATCCCAGAAGATCATGGATACGAGAAATGGGCCAATTTTCCAAAAGAACGTCAACGCTTGATCGATCTTTTGAGAAAACATAGTATCTCCAGACCCATTCTGGTAAGTGGTGATCGACACATTGCAGAAGTATCGAAATTGGTCTTCCCGTACTATGATTATCCAATTTATGAATTAACGACCAGCGGTCTTACCCACAGCTATGATAAAGTAGGGGAGGAGCCTAACCGCCACCGTGTTTCGAAATTGATTGGAGAACTTAATTTTGGAATCATACGGATCGATTGGGCGGCCGGTGATGCGCCTGGAGTTCGAGTAGAAGTTCGAGGAAAAAACGATAAAATTCATACCGCAGTTGATTTGGACTAAGCCTGTTTTTATTTGTTTTAATTAGGGCATTTCTTTAGAGGACTACTTATAAACATGGTTTTAGGTTTAAAAAGATAATATTGAGAAAGTGCTTTAAAGCATTGATAATATTCTGTTCATCCTTAAAAGAGATGTTTATATTCTATTTTGTGAAATTGAATTAGCTATAACTAAAGGCTTTATTTTTTATAAAAAATTCATTTGGATGTCGTAAATGCTGATAGAATTTTATCTTAAAGTGTCAATAGGTATTAAATTTCAATTTGAAAAGTATAAGAATAAATGGTATATTTATAAACACGCGAAAGTTGAAATACAGCACAAGCTAAACCCCAGATAATTAACTTTCCGGAATTCCTATCCTTCCAATAAAATCAGATTATAGGTTATTGAGCTCAGACCGATTACCACCTCGGGTCTGGCTTTGCACAAACATTCAAAAGAACAACCTATATGCAGGAACTAGAACAAACAACATTGCAAGAGGCAGAACAGCAGGATACTTTAGAAACCTATCAAAACAAAGGCCTTTATTGCGAAACATTAGAAAAAGACTCCTGTGGCACCGGCTTAGTAGCGAATTTAGATGGAAAAAAATCCCATCAATTAATTGAAGACGCACTGACTATGCTACAAAACATGGAGCACCGAGGTGCCTGTGGCTGTGAACCCAATACCGGAGATGGTGCTGGTATCCTCATTCAAACACCTCACGAATTTTTTGAGAAAAAATGTCGCGAATTAGGATTCAACCTTCCTGAATTTGGAGGCTATGGCGTTGGCGTTGTTTTTTTTCCAAAAGAACGTAATCTCCGCAACCAATGCCGAGTACTTTTTAATGATTATATCGATGAGTGTGGATTCGAATTGTTGGGCTACCGGAAGGTACCTACAGATCACGAGTCCTTGGGAGATTCAGCAATCGCCGTTGAGCCACGTATCGAACACGTTTTTGTGAAGCCCCAACAGGAATTAAGTCCCAAGGATCTTGAACGAAAATTGTTTGTCCTGAGAAAGTTTTCTGTGCACAATATTCACAATACTTATCCTCAGTCAGAAGATCTTTTTTATCTCAGTTCCTTGTCCTACAAAACGGTTTCCTACAAAGGACAATTAACAACTTATCAAGTTAGACCTTATTATCCAGATTTGCACGACGAACTCTGTAAATCTGCGATTGCCGTAATTCATTCCCGTTTTTCCACTAATACAGTTCCTAAGTGGAAATTAGCTCAACCTTTCAGATATATTGCCCATAATGGTGAAATCAACACGGTCAAAGGGAATTTGAATTGGTGGAAATCAAAAGAAGATCAACTGATGACGGAGGTTTTTACCAAAGATGAATTGGAAAAACTAAAGCCTATTTGTGGAAACGCCCTCTCGGATTCTGCCAATTTTGATAACGTTTTAGAATTTTTAGTGCTCAGTGGTTATTCCTTGCCGCATGCTTTGATGATGATGATTCCCGAAGCTTGGCAAGGCGATGATGAAATGGCAGATGCTAAAAAAGCTTTTTACGAATATCATAAAACAGTTATGGAGCCTTGGGATGGTCCAGCTTCCATTTGTTTTACAGATGGCATCTTAGTTGGAGCTACCTTAGATCGGAACGGATTGCGCCCTAGTCGGTACTGCTTAACAGAAGACAATACCTTGATTGTAGCTTCCGAAGCAGGGGCTCTACCAATCGACCAATCAAAAATCGTAAAAAAAGGTCGCCTACAACCTGGAAAAATTCTAATTGCCGACTTAGATGAACATCGGGTGATTGGAGATGAAGAATTAAAATCAACTATTTGTTCTAGACTACCTTACAGAGATTGGTTGGATACCCATCGGCAGGATCTAAAGACGCTTCCTGCTTTACTACCGAACCCAATTCCCATGGATCAGCAAGTCTTATTCAAATTGCAACAGCTTTTTGGATTTACAAGAGAAGACTTAAAATTTATCCTCACACCAATGGTGACCGCAGGTAAAGGACCGATTGGCTCCATGGG
>CAXIDD010000585.1:0-3683 GCA_964021975.1 uncultured Saprospirales bacterium
TACGGCTACGCAATATTTATCATTTGCACTAGCTGGTGCGCCTTATATGGGCGTTGGACGAAATTTAGCTTATGCTAAATCTTTATTTATAAATAATCAAGGCTTTGACAACCATTTACATCTAGCTTCGGGGGATGATGATCTTTTTGTTAATCAGGTGGCAAACTATAAAAACACCAAGATTAATTTAGATGCAGCATCTTTTATGTATTCCATCCCGAAAAAAAGCTGGAAGAGCTACTACTACCAAAAACGCAGACATTTGACTACCGCTACCAGCTATCGACCTGTCCATCAGGTTTTACTAGCATTATTGGCTGCCAGTCATCTGTGGCATTACCTGGGAGGATTGATCCTCTTTGCGGTATCTCCACAAAATCTGCCCTTAATTTTGACATCGTACTTGGTGCGAATAGGTGTAGTCAGCTTTATGTATTGGCGAATTTCAACAAAATTAGAGCAATCTGATTTACGATTTTGGATTCCATTACTCGATTTGTTTTACTGTCTGTATTATGTCCTATTTGCTCCAGGTTTATTTATAACTGGTAGTAATCATAAATCATGGACATAGCATTTACACAAACCGACTTCAACTTAAAATCTGCCGATGACTTTTGCCTCATTCAAGAGGCACGTAATGGAGAACAAAAAGCTTTTTCTATCCTTTTGGACCGATACCGCGACGCTATTTTTCGTACGGTACTCAAGATGGTTCACAATAAAGAAGATGCAGATGATCTAACAATCGAGGCTTTTGGCAAAGCTTTTCACAAACTGGAAAGCTATCAGCCGAAGTATGCCTTCAGTACTTGGCTTTTTCGGATTGCCATCAATAATTGTATTGATCATATTCGTAAAAAGCGCCTAAATTTCCTTTCTATCGATGAGCCTGTAGACGATAGCGCAGAGCAAGATTTTGCAGCCAATCTAAAATCGCATGGATTGAATCCCGAAGAATTTGTTATTCGGGCTCAAAGAATACAACTGATGCGCAATACGCTGGAGAAGCTCAACTTAAAATACCGCTTAATGATAGAGCTGCGTTATTTTGAAGAGTTATCCTACGATGAAATCTCCAAAGAACTAGATATGCCTATTGGTACCGTAAAGGCTCAGTTACATCGCGCACGAGAAGCCATGTATGAATTATTAAGTCAACCCGGAGCAAGTGATTATCTGGAAGTTGTGAAAAGAAAAAAATGATTTACTCATCAATAAACCCATGGAAAAAACCTGCTTTGAAGACCAAAGCAGGTTTTTTTTGAGAAGTAAGGCATTTCAACCAAACTTTTTTCAATACATGAACTTTAATTTCAGAATAATATTTTATAATTGTAGGCATCAAATCTTAAAAATAGGTTATGAAAGTAACACGGTTGTTTGAGTTTATTCAATACCAGAAAGAAACCCATCCGCTCGAAAGAGCCTTTGGGCATCGCATCAACGGGGAGTGGAAATATTATAGTACCGACGATATCATAGAAATGGCGAACAAAGTCAGTCGTGGTTTACTAAAATTAGGCGTAGAAAAAGGAGATCGAATTGCCTTAATTGTGTATGAAAATCGTCCAGAATGGGTGATCATGGACATAGGTATCCAACAAATTGGCGCGATAAACGTCCCTGTTTATCCGACCATTAGCTCTGCAGACTATGAGTATATTTTTAATGATGCCAGTGTGGATCATTGTTTTGTCGGAATTGATGACCTCTACGATAAAGTTGAAGCTGCCAGACCCAAGATTAAAAGTCTTAAAAACATATATACCTTCGATCATCAGGAGGGACGCAAACATTGGAGCGAAATTTTTTCAGATGAAGGTCAGGACGAAGTAGAGGAACGTATGGCCCAAGTACAGCCCAACGAGTTGGCTACCTTAATTTATACTTCTGGTACTACTGGTAATCCTAAAGGAGTGATGCTTTCTCACGAAAATATTATTTCTAATGTAGAAGATGTAGGAGAAATCTTCCCGATTTCTGCAGGTGAAAGAGCACTTAGCTTTTTACCAATTTGTCACATTTTCGAACGTACAGGCTCCTACAATTATACTTACCATTCTATTGAGGTTGTCTTTGCGGGGACGGGTAATTTAGGTGGAGAGGATGGCGATTTAAGAGCTGTCAAACCCCATTTTTTCACTACCGTTCCTAGGTTATTAGAAAAGGTCTACGAAAAAATATACAATAAAGGATTGGAGTTGACCGGTGCTAAGAAAAAGTTGTTTTTCTGGGCATTGAGCCTCACGGAAGATTATGAGATTGATAAACAATACAGCGGTTTAAAAGCCATCCAATTAAAAATTGCTGATAAGTTGATTTTTAGTAAGTGGCGAGAAGCTTTAGGGGGCAATGTTAAAGGTATTGTGTCTGGAGCTGCGGCCTGTCCTCAGAAGATGATACAAGTATTCTCAGCAGCTGGTATTCCAGTTCGTGAAGGATATGGGCTGACGGAAACTTCTCCTGGCTTGACCATCGGTCGTTTTGAGCCCGGTGGTGCCATGCTTGGTTCGATTGGTCCTGCGTTAAAAAGTGTAACGCTATATATTGATCCTTCTGATGGCAATTATAACGAAGGAGAAGGCGAAATTCTAGCTAAAGGGCCTAATATCATGATGGGCTACTTTAACAAACCGGATGCTACAGCTGATGTAACCAAAGAAATCGATGGAGAAAAGTGGTTCTGTACCGGTGATATTGGCAAGTTTGTCAAAGGGCCGAATGGGGAAGATTTCTTAAAAATAACGGATCGCAAAAAAGAGTTACTTAAAACCTCGGGTGGTAAATACGTTGCGCCTGCACCAGTAGAGAATAAGCTCAAAGAAAGTTTTCTTGTGGAGCAGGTCATGGTAGTTGGAGAGAAACAAAAATTTGTCTCAGCATTGATCGTTCCAGCAACGGAAGCTTTACAAGACTGGTGTAAAAATGCAGGTATTGAGTGGACCTCACTGGAAGAAGTCATCCAGAATCCTGCGGTTATTGCTAAATTTGATGAGATTATTCAGGAAATTAATCCCAACTTTAGCAAAATTGAAAAAATTAAGAAATTCAGCCTAGTACCTGGACCATGGGAACCGGTAAAAGGAGATGGCTCTAAAGCGGAACTCACGCCAACACTTAAGTTAAAACGTAGAATTATTCTGGAGAAATACGATGAGGTGATTGAAGACATTTATGATGTCTAGACTTCCCTTAGATGCTAAATTTAAATAGCTTCTTAATATAAAGCATGACTTTGGCCCGCTTAAGTGAACACCTAAGCGGGCCATTTTTATTGGATCTAATGATCAACGATATAGTCCTTAGCCTATTCGACCCTTGTGAGAATAGTACGAACCTGGTATTAACCGATGAATTGGAAATTATACTTGTAGATATATACTACCAAAAAGAGGAATAATAAGGCTGCAATGAAGCCAATTAACAAGCAGTATCCTTTCCGGCCAGCATCTTTTACATCTGCCATTATAGTAGTGTTTTAAGTTATTAGCATTATAAAATCAAGCCGTGTTTTTATAATAATAATAACACGACTTTTTGATTGCTGCAAAGATGCTGAAAAAATAATTAAAGACCAAAGAGATGAGCCAGCAGTAGTATTCAAGACCAAAAAAAAAGAGCTTAGCAAAATAATTGCTAAGCTCTTTTTTGATCTTAAAGGATCGTTAGCGTAATTATTG
>CAXIDD010000586.1:0-3683 GCA_964021975.1 uncultured Saprospirales bacterium
AGTGACAATGGTCCCGTACTTAACGATGGTTATTACGATGACGCGGATATTAAGAACGGAGATCACCAGGCTGCTGGCCCTTTGCGTGGAGGTAAATACAGCTTGTTTGAAGCAGGAACGAGAGTTCCTTTTATGACTTATTGGAAAGGAAAAATTGAGTCTGCTAAGTCTAATGCTATCGTTTCCCAAATCGATCTTTTTGCCTCTCTTGCAGCATTGGTAGAGAGTGATTTAAATGGACCAGATAGCAAAAACTTGCTAGATGTTTTTATGGGTAAGAGTGAAGTTGGAAGAGAAGACTTGGTACTTGAAGCAACGACTCGTACAGCCTTCCGAAAAGGAGATTGGGTCTTGATTCCTCCTTACAAAGGACCTGCGCTGAATAAATGGGTGAATATAGAACTGGGGAATAGTGAAGATTTTAGTCTTTTTAACTTAAAAGAGGATCTTGGGCAGCAAGTAAATCTAGCGGGGCAAAATCCAGAGAAATTGCAAGAGATGATCACCGATTTTGAAGCAATTCGAGGGACTGGTTATATTCAAAGTAAGTAAATTGCTATTTTAGACTACTTAATTTCAAGTCCTAAATACTTCAAGCGCTCTTTGATTAAAGATCCCCTACTTTCTAACCATTGCTCTTGGACTAAATCAGTGCTCAATTCAAATTTATAGTTGAACTCAAGGTCATGAAGCAAAGCTATGGTGTTTAAAACGAGGTTGGCTTCTGTAGCAGTTTGGGCAGCCTTTAAGCAATCGGTAAGCATGAAACTTGGATTAGCGGTCTTGGTTAAGCCCAAAAACTCTGCAGCCCTCATGCGAACTAGGTTCTCCTCATCTTGTAAAGCCATTTTTAGCGCTTTATTTCCCAAAACAGCAGCTTCTTCACCAAAAGAACTACAAACAATTAGCCCCCAATATCTTTTCCAAGGATTTTTGGATTCTAGAGCTTCATTCAGCGCTATTTCTATATGCTTAAAGGGACTTAAACTAAGATTGGCAATTTCAATTAGCTCGGCAATAGTGGCTTTGTTTTGTTGCCCAAATTTTACCGGATTATTCCAAGCATTTTCTAATAAATAGGACTCAGGGAAAAAACTTAAATCGGGGAGCGCTTTCAGTTGTTTTTCTAAATTTTTTCTCAGTTTTTTTGCTATTCGTTTTTCCTTTTTAGCATGGATTAGATTGTTGATTTCAAATGGATCTTCTTCGATGTTATAAAGTGCTTCTGCTTGTCGTGGTTTGAAGAAAGCAGCTTGAGTTGGATTTAATTGTCCGGCATAATATAAGTTGCGCCATTCTTGGTAAGCCTGCATCCTATACCTATAAAAATTATGGAGGCCATCGATATTATAGGACTGATAATTGCGGATGTATTTATATTTTCCCACTCTAACGGCACGGACCAAATCGTATTTTTCATCAAAGCGATCGGCATGACTGAAGCTGGTTTTTCTTTTATTGACGTTTCGTTTAGAAATGCCTTTACCTAAAAAAGCTTGACCATCCATTTCATCCGGAATCTTCACATTGGCTAAATTTAATATGGTGGGAGCGAGGTCAATAAAGTTAACAAAACCGTCTACGCGACTTCCTGCTTTGAAAGGCACTAAATGTTTCCATTTTTCAGGAATGTGTACTACAAGTGGCACATGGACCCCACGCTCGTAAATATATCCTTTGCTGCCAGGCAAAACGCCGCCATGATCGCCATAATAGAAGATGAAGGTATCTTCCATTAAATCCTCTTCCTGGACTTGTTGGAGTAACTTTGCGATTGCTTGATCTGCTTTGGTGTGTAAATCGTGGTACTTGGCTTGGGTATATCGAAAAGTGGTGGTGTTGGGATGGTAAGGGTGTGGCTTCATTTTCTTTGGGTCAGCATCTGTGGATTGATTTTGCATGGCTTCTGCGTTGAAATGCAATTGACCTTCGTGTGTGATGCCAAAGTTTTGGACATGAAAAAACGGCTGACCTTCCTTCCTGTTTTGATAAGTTGCCTGGCGAGAAGATTCATCCCAAACATCGTCTGATTTAAAGAAATTATAGTCTTCTTTACTGTTATTAGTAGTGTAGTAACCGGCCTGCCGCAAATAAGCAGGAAACATCTTCAGCCCATTGGGCATAGGGACCTTTTTTTCTGCTCGATGGAACTGCGCACCAGTCCTGGGGGCATAGGTCCCGGATATAATGGTACTACGTGCCACCGAACAAACGGGCCCCTGAGAAAAGCAGTGGTTAAACACTAATCCTGATTTTGCCAGCTGTTCAATAGCAGGCATAGCAACGCCATTTTCTTCGTAGAGTTTTAGGTAGTGTTTAGAGTTATCTTCGGTGACAATCCAGAGTATGTTGGGTTGATTTTGGGCAGGGAGAAGTATGGTGAAAAAGCTTAAGAAAAGGAAGGAAGCTAAAATTCTCATAAGTAATGTGTTGCTTCGATGCAATGAAATCAATATTGGTGGTTGCTAATTTAAAGATTCCCATGCAATTTCTTGTTTTTAATGAGGGAGTGGTTCAAATTAGGATGCTCTTAAACGCCCTTGGGTGCCTTCGGTGGTTCAAAAAAAAATAATTCCGTTATCACTTGGATTTATGCATAGTACCTGAGTTAATTCATTGACTAAAGACCCACTTTTGTCTTATAAAAGCGAGTGAAGGTCTTTATTTATAGTTCCATATCCAAGAGATAGCTATTTTGCTTCAAAACATATCATTTAAAACAAATATTTCAAAATGAAACCCATTCTACTCTTAAGGATTTTATACCCACTTTGGGTCATTTCCGGTATTTTTTCACTGATGTATATCCCTTCTTTGTTAATTGATAGAGGAGATATAGACTTAACGATTTCTAATATTAATGCTCAAGAAGGTCTATTTAGATTAGGCATACTAGGGCGGATTATCGCTCAACTATTTTATATCATTATTCCTCTTTTATTGTATGAGTTACTAGCAAAAGTAAATAAAAGACAAGCCGTATTAATGGTCGCCTTTTCCTTAGTAAGCATACCTATGGCGCTTTATAATGAGACCAATTATTTGGCTATATTGACTGCTTTAGATCAACCACAAGTTGTCTTAGATTACCTTAATGCTTATCGGGCCAATAGTATAATCATTCATTTGTTTTGGGGCTTATGGCTTTTCCCTTTGGGTATTTTAGTCTATCAATCTGATTACTTTCCGCGAATTATTGGGGTATTGTTGTTTTTTGGAGGAACAGGCTATTTAATGGGGTCTATTGTTAAATTACTCTTTCCTGAAGCAGAAGGCTTATTATCTATAATAGATTATTTCACTTTTGGTGAATTACTCTTTATTATTTGGTTGGTTGTAATGGGGACTAAAAAAGAGCATTAACAAAAAAAGATGATGCAAATTAAATAATTGGTGGGCAATGCTTAAGTTGTGTATCTTTTAGTACAACAAAGAATGATCTTTAAAAGAACTAATAGCATGCGCGTCTTTACCATTTTCTTGTTGGCAATTTTAATAAGTAATTGCTCTCAACCAAAGAAAGAAAAACCCCTTAATATCCTTTTTATCGCAGTGGATGATTTGCGGACAGATTTGGGCTGTTATGGAAACCCTGTGGTGCAAAGCCCCAATTTGGATCAATTAGCAGCGGAGGGCACCTTATTTACTCGTCATTATGTTCAGGTACCAACCTGTGGGGCTTC
>CAXIDD010000587.1:0-3676 GCA_964021975.1 uncultured Saprospirales bacterium
GACAAGGCTTCCACATTGTCGGGGATGTCTTCTTTAGATTCCAGCTTCTCCTGGATAAAATCTAGGTAAGATAAGGTCCGTTTGGATCCCCCCTCCGTAATTCCTTTCATAGGCATGAACCAAGAATTTTCTTTTCCCCAACCATCAATCGGTGTTCCATCAGCAATGTAACCACGGTTGTAGGAATTGGTATTTTTAATGGCCCAATCTTCCTGAAAATAAGTTTTGAGATCAATCGCTTTTTGTTGGTATTCCCTGGCCATAATCATCTCTTTACGCTGTGCCGCCATTTTGGAAAAAGCTAAAAAAGCTTTGTATTGGGAAGCAATACCATCTCCAGATTCGATCAGCGGTGCATCGCGTTGTTCGTTATAGGAAGCTGCGCCGGCAAAAATTCCTTTGCCTGTTCCTTCTGCTACGCCGTTGGGTAATTGAGTATCATGGAGTTTAATGAAATCGGAGACAATTTTGGTATAAAAATTCCAGAGCACTTCATCTTTAATATAGGCTACATTACCCGTCCAGAGATAAAGTTGGTAAGCTTTTTCAACCAATTCAAAGGCAGCCGGCACCCCTCTGACAAAATCATCATCCCCTCTGTAGTCCAATTGAAAAGGAGAACCATCAAAATTGATGGCCCAGAGCGGAAACCACTTTTTATTTTCATCAGCTGAGGCGGCAAAGGCTTTGAGCATGGTGAAATTTTCTTCTTCCAAGCCCAAAAGGTGGGCTCCAATCAGCTGATGACAAAAGTCGCGCGAATAAAACGCAGATCGCCCTGGATAGCCAGCCCAATAGCTAGGCATGAACTTTATTGAATCTTTCCCGCTCCCATTTTCCCAGACATCTATGCGCCCAATTTTATTCGTTTGCACATAAAATCGAGCTTTTTCTATGGCCCAATTGAACACCTCAACCAATACGGAATCAGAGCTTTCAATGCTGATGTCCAGTAAATCAGTTGGATTGGATTCAGATGGAATATTTTTATCCGCATTTTCACAAGCAAATAAATAGCATACGAATATTAAAATAACAGTAGCGAATTTTACTTTTTTCATAGGTTCTAAGAGCGTTTTTCCCAATCCGTCCTTTTCATAGAATAGACCGCACAAGAGTCCAAACCAAAGGTTCGTTTTTCCAAAAACTGGAATCCTATTTTTTTATAAAAACGGATGGCCTTGAGATTGGTCTCAAGCGGATCAATAAGTACTTCTTTTACTTCGGGATCTTTGAAACAGTGATGGAGTGCCTGTCGCATCATTTCAGTACCATAACCTTTACCTAAATTGTTTTGCTCCCCAATCCAAATATCGATGGCCCGTTTGCCAGAACCGATATCTGTACCCCAATAATGGCTATCTTCTAATCTAGGGTCAATAATCTGAATAAACCCTAGCGCTTTTCCATTCAATTCGGCAATAAACTGAGACCGCCAGACTGGGGCCCGTGCCAGCTCTTCTTCCCAGTGCCAATCCCCATTAGGATCGCAGGCAATCACATGTGCTTGTTGATCCCAATATTTTAAAGTTTCCAGGTCACCTAAATTGACTTTTCTTAATTGGATCATGTGGCGTTTACGGGTATTTTTCATCCTAAAGAAACCCTCTTAAGTCGGAACCTTAATTTCATAAGAATTCCCCGCACTAACGGTCAACTTATGAGAAATTAACCATGGATTGTAGACTTTGATCATGCGGTAAGTAGTGCCATGCTCCTTGGCAAAGTCACCAATACTTGGGATGCTTTTTTTAACGGTTACTACTTTGTAATCCACTAAAGGAGGAAAACCTTCATCTTCACCAAAGAAGAAACCGAAAGCTTTAGGATTAGACAAGACTTCTTTAATGGCAACAATACGGAAAAGGTAACGGCCCGTTTCTTCATTCAGGTTGAGATCGTAATAACTGTCCATTTTTTGCAGGTTTTTTTCCCGATTGAAGCGGGTTGGCCCGACGTTATAAGCTGCTGCTGCGTTGGTCCAGTTACCAAAGCGTTTTTTTAATTGTAAAAAATAGGTACATGCCGCTTCTGTCGCTTTTTCCAAATGGAATCGCTCGTCTACTTCGCTGTTGACTTCCAAGCCAAACTGGCCCGCCGAAGGCTTCATGAATTGCCAGAACCCCTTTGCTCCGGCCGGAGACGTAGCATTAGATAGATTACTTTCTGCAACGGCTAAATACTTGAGATCTTCTGGCAATCCTTTTTCTGCTAAGATTTTTTCAATCACGGGAAAATAACGCACTGATTTCCTCAGATTCAGAGAAGTCCCAGAGTGATAATAAGAGTTGACAACCAACTCCCGTTCTAGTCTTTCTCGTACATCAAAATTATCCAATGGCAACGCTTCTCCTGCAAAGTCATAACTACCCTTTAAGGTAGGCAATTGGACAATTTGCGCCAAGCCATCTTCATTAACTAATCGGTAATTAGACGGCAGAATATCATCTATTGTTTCCAAATTGGTGCCACCTTGAAAAGCTAAAATAAGTAAGATGGCCACTGCAGCGGACAAACCAAAAAAGATAGGGAGTTTGTTATTCATGAGGTATCCGTTTAAATATTAATGACTGCTTAATATAGCACTACTAACTCATATTCCAATAAAATAGTGGCTTCTTGACGACATTTTAACTTACCGCTTAGGCCAGCCAAAGCTGCAAATCCAAAAATACCCTAAAGATGGTATACAAGCCTGTAATATTAATTCTATATTTGTATCAATTGAAACCGATTGAAATAGTATAAAAAAGAAAATAAATAAGTTAAATCTTAATTTTAGAGTGGCCTATCATAAAGCTGCTTTCCAATATTTGGATTAAAGTTATTTTTTTCTATCAAATAGTATCCCAAAAACGATTATCCCATGAAAACTGATTTAAACAAGAAACGACATCCGTCTCTATTCAAATCCTGTCGAAGTTTTTCCTATCAACAAGTTTAGTTTAATGATGAAGTAATCCGGTATAGGTTATTTTAGTTATTCTATGTAATAAAATCTTGTGATATGGATAAACGAGACTACATCAACAGGTGCAGTGTCGTAGTCCTATTATTGGTCTCACTCTGCCACACTATCAATGCAAAGTCAACAATTTCAATAATTGGCGATTGGTTGGCTATTAGTAGCTCCCAATCTAATTGTTCTATTTTAGTAAAAGAACCTTGTTTGCCTGCTTTCGAAGCAAAGCATTTAGAGGTTTCGTGCAGGGATTTGTCTCAATTGAGTCAACTACCTGTCCCCTTAGTGAAAGTACATTGCGGAACGATTGTTCAGACCACATTTGAAGACGAGTACTTCGAATTGGATTGCTTGGTCAATAGCTTTACCGGTTATTTTGACCCTGCCCGCTGGACGTCGATTGACAAGTCTGGTGCCGGTAGGGTAGATGTCACCGGAGCTCCCATTCCCGCGTTGTTGGTTGAAGGGATCAGCAACAACTTGATCGAAGTGGCCAATGGACAAGATCGTCAATTTAATTTGGTGGTTCCTGCCGATGGTTATCTCTCGTTCCAGTGGGAAGTTATCGGGAGCTCCATTACCTCTACTTCTACCGCCATCGACCCGTTTTCTTTTTCTGTTAATGGAAACGTAGTCCAACTACCACAAAGTCGCCAAGAATTTCTAGCTCCCTATCTTCATCAGGGGGATCAACTGAGCTTTGAATTTTCAACC
>CAXIDD010000588.1:0-3672 GCA_964021975.1 uncultured Saprospirales bacterium
ATAGAATTTTTTTTCTTATTTCATTTGGTAGTTATCATAGCATCTTATATGGTTTAAGGAATTTTAAATGATATTACTGAATGTTTTTAATAGCAATATCCCGCTTACGTTGCTGCAAAAGGACTACGGAGGCCAAAAGGTTTTTTCGACGTTTTTGCAGTGACTTTAAGGTGACCTCTAGTTTGTCATGGGTGGAAGATACGGTATTAATCGCATTTTTGGCTTTACCTTTAAGAATCCAGTCGATGATGAGGGCATCGTGGAAGCCATGTGAAAATTGACTAAAAGTCGTTTGATTATAATTCAATTTGGATTCATCATCGAGGTAAATATCCTTGAGTTCGTCCAGGAATTGCTGCAATTTATGATTGGCAATGGGGATGAGTTTGACGGCTTTGTCGATGGTTTCTATCTTGTTGACGGCTACCTTTAGAGGATTGTTATTCTTCCATTCTGGTGCTCCCCACCAACCTGCTTTATTGAGCAATTGTAAAATTTTTGATAATTGTCGGAGTACACCAGCACCCGAGCTAAAAGCTTCGTCAATTTCCTTGAGATCTCCTAGCTTTTTCTGGATGGATTGCTCTATTTCTATAATTTGCTGCCCTGTTTTGGAATTACTTTGGATCAACTCCTTGCTGTAGTTTTTCAATTCTTTATCAAAGGTAGCATTAATGGCTTTCTCATTGGCCACTTTGTCAAGCAAGATTTTCTGCTCAAAAAGCAGGAGTTCGATCTCCTTCTTTTGTTGGTTGTAATTTAGAACGGCTTCTAGATAATCTTGCTTTTCCTTTTCTAATCGTTCATCTCCTTTACCCAGGATGTGGTTGAAAAGTTTGCGCAAATTCGCATTTTCAAGATCTTGGTATTCTTTATACTCTTTATCAACAATCTTATCCAATTTGGCTAATTGGACTTTGGCCTCCTTGATGCGCGTATTAACCCGATCTAGCTGTTTCTTGGCCAAGGCAAGGCTTTTATAGGCCTCTGCTGCTTTTTTGAAAGATGCTTCCATAGTTAATTTTAGACGTAGTTTCCTTTAGGGCGTTCAAAAATAACATCAATAAAATAACCTTCGCCAGCAGTATACCAGTTTTTGGGGACGACTTGTACAAAGCGCCATCCTGCTTCGGCATATTCGGCTACTACATCTCGATAATCTTCTTCTGGTTTAGAAGTCCAGATATTAATTTTGATTCGTACAATTTTGTATTCAAACATAAACCCAGTGTGTTAATTAAATAAATAGCTTCAAGGATTAAAAATTTCATCAATAGAATCTTGTAATTCTTGGGTGGCCGCATCTAGTTCCTTTTCCACGGGAATACTGGAGCTTTCAAATGGAAGCTGTTGTGACATGATTTGTTGTTTGGTGGCATCCTTCCCATTATTTAAACTCAGGATTTGTTGGATAGTTTGCAAAAGCACTAAATCATCCGTTTGCATAATTTGGTTGATGAGCTGAAGTTTGAAATTTTTTAAATCCATGTATGCTTAGATTTAATCTTATAATGATAATTATTACTCAGGCGCTCCAATTTTTTGGTTAGTGGTAGGCTTTTCTTAGATAAATAGCTTCTAAGAACTAATAAAATCTAAAACTATTTGTAATTGACGCTCTAGTGATTGGGTATTTCTCTGCATTTTTCCACGGGCATAGCCGCCAAAAATATTTAGATATAAAAACTCCGCCAATTCAGTAGAATCATAATTGGTATTTACCTCTCCTAATTCTTGACCTTCCTCCAGGCAGTGGGCAATTTCCTGAATCCAATATTGAAAGATTTGATCATTGAGTAAGGCGAAATTATCTTTATAACCAGCTAACTCGGTAGAAAAGTTCATCGTAAGACAGCCATAGCGCATTTCTTCCTCGCTATTGGCCTGTAAGGTCAGTTCTAAATAGTTACTGATGCGCTCCATTGGACTTAGTGCCTCATCTCTGGTGAATCTCCGGATTAGTTCTAGCATACTTTTCCCGTAAAGGGCTAAGACTTGTAAGCCATAATCTTCTTTGTTACCAAAATAATTGTAAAAAGAGCCTTTAGGAATACCACACTCATCCAGGATCTTTTTGATGCCCACATTGTGATAACCTTTTGCCCTAAATAGCGAAATACCTTCCAGTAAAATTTCCTGTTTGCTATGCTTTTGATTCATAATGCTAGACCGTTTGGTACAAATTTAGCAAAAGCCCGGAAATATTAGAAGCTATTTGAATTTGGCGGTATAGATAGCCCAAGATATGGTAGACTATCTTAAGAAATAAGGTTTAATGAATGGAGCTTATTTAGAACGTGTTTACTTAGCTGGGTGGTATTGTTTTTATTATTTTCTATATTGTTCCTTGTAAATGGCATTTTATTATCCATTTAAACCGTACCTATGACCAGCAATAAATTGAAAACAGCCTTTTTAATGGCTTTCCTTGGCACCTTTATAGTCCTTACTATTTGGGAAGTATATTGGCGGTCGTTTCCTGATTATTACGAAATCAATGTAGAGGATGATCGTTATTTATGGTCTGCCCACCGAGCTAAAGTAGAAAAAGCTACGAGCGAAGATGTTGTCATTTTGGGGGCCTCTCGTACTGGATTCAACTTCAATACCCACGTTTGGGAAGAAGTTCAAGGCTTAAAGCCCATCAACCTTTCTACAGATGGGAAAACACCGATGCCATACCTAGAGGATATCGTTGAAAACACTGATTTTGCGGGTACCATTATTATGGGCGTAACCCCACCCTTGTTTTTTTCTGCACCCAATAGTGATTTTTGGATGAACGGTAAACAGTGGGTCACCCATTACCACAAAGAAACATACGCCCAAAAACTTGGGCAGGAAATCTCCAAGCCTTTCCAACGAAACTTGGCACTTTTAACGACTTCAGAATTAGATTTCTATAATGAATTGGATCTAAAAACACTGATTAATCGGATACCTTTAAAAAATAGGGTGGAAGACAATTGGTATTTACCCAAATTCAAAACCAATGATGAGGATCGCAACTTGATCATGGTACAAGCCATGATCAAAGATCCGGATTATGCTGCTGAGGTCCAGGCAGCTTGGATGACTTTTTTGCCTACCTTACCTCCTTATGAAGTAATTGCAGAGGGTATGCCACCTATGATGGACTATTTTGTATCCTTAGTCGATGCTTTTAAAGCAAGAGGCGGCAATATTGTTTTCATTCGACACAAATCAGAGCCAGAGTGGAAGATACATGTTGATAAATTTATGCCTAGAGAAAAAGTTTGGGATGTATTTATTGCACAAGCGGCTTGTCCGGCTTACCATTTTATGGATTATTCCTTTATGCAAATCCACGAATTGCCAGACTGGTCACATATGGCTCCAGAAAGTGCCAAAATCTATACCCGAGATATGGTCAGTCAACTTATTGATGACGGGCATTTAAAAAGTTATAAAAATTAAAGTTTCCTTCAGGATTTATTGGTCTCAACTAATTTTTACACCTTAAGCCTTCATCTATGTTATTCAATTCTCTATCCTTTGTTGCTTTCCTGGGCATAGTCCTTTTGTTGTACTATTTACCTTTACTCAAATGGAATGGTAAAAAAGCGATGTTATTGATCGCGAGTTATGTCTTTTACGGTTTGTGGAATCCACCTTTGGTATTATTACTTTGGATCTCCACTGCAGTGGATT
>CAXIDD010000589.1:0-3671 GCA_964021975.1 uncultured Saprospirales bacterium
GCCCACTTTTTTACTGAGCCAAGCCCCAAAAGAGTTAGAGAGTCAAGCTATTATTGACCGTGTTCGAACTACTTATGCGAACTTGCCCTATTATATGGATAGTACGGTCGTCTGTCGAGAGACTAAATTTATGTCCCTTTGTAATATAAATTATACTACTGCATTTATTCGATCAGATTATTTTGAGATTAATGGTGAAAGTAGAAAACCGTACCACAATGCATTGATGAAAGCAGGCTATTACTACGAAAAAACAAACCAGCTTTCTCTTGCTTGGATTCATCGGGGAGAGGAGCCGTTGGAGCTGGATACCTTTGCTATAGACCGTGGGCTGGTCAAACTATTAGGAACAGGTGGCCCCGCTGCCAAATTTATAGCTAAGTTACTTCTCCCGGATTCGTTGTCAGTACGGCATGAGCTCGAGGACTATTCTCGTGTTTACAGACAAGTTGATGAGCTTATTGAGGGAGCAGAATGTTACGTGCTAGATTTATATTTCCCTACAGCTACCATAGCTGCTGTAAGTCCTGTCTTAAATTTGATTGAAGCCATTCCGCAATCCATCTCTACGCGTCAATTTAAATTCTGGATTAGAAAGTCAGATTTTTTAATTGTTAAATATGATTATCAGACTAGTAGGAACGATATAGAATCCAAAGGCACTGTCCGAATCTTCCCACAACCTGTACGCGCAAAAAAAATAGAACCAAGATTTTTTTTTATAAGTAAGGGCAGATAGGGGATCGTTTGAAACATACCCCACGATCCTGAAAAATGTTAAGCAACAATGTGGTATAGCTTGTCCCGTTTAAGAATTATACATTCACCTAAAATTTTCATTCATGTATAAGACTAAATTCAAGTTATTCAACTTTGTATTAGCCATCTTACTATTCTTACCGATCTTTAGTTTTGGACAGTTCGGTGGGGATCTTCCTACCGACGAGGAATTAAATTTACCCCACTATTATTACTCCAGCCCAATAAGGCCACTTTTTTCTACAGGGTTTTTGGAATCAGAATTATTAATAGATAAGATTTCTGATAAAGTAAAAGACGAAGCACTTAAAGCAGGTGATGCCTTTCGATTAGATCGCTTGTTTTTTAAAGCAGATAGCGACGAGATTCAATCCATTTCCTTTACCATGTTGAACGAACTGGCCCAAGCAATTAAGGAAAGGGACGATATCAAAAAAATTGAAATTGGTGGGTTCACTAATGGGCTTCCTCCTACCAACTATTGCGACCAACTTTCTGAAGCTCGGGCGGAGCAGGTTTATGAATATTTAATTAGCAAAAATGTGGATGCTGATAGATTAGCATATAAAGGATACGGAAAAAGACAACCCATTGCTGGTGATAAAACGCCAGAAGGCCGACAGCTAAATCAGCGAGTTGAGATTAAGATTTTAGATTTAGATTGATCTTCAAGTAGGACAGCCGAAGTTTACAGATAACCGAAGTTTTCAAACTTCGGTTATCTATAAACTTCGACAATCTAATGGTTTTCATTATTCTGATTTCAGAGCTTGCACCGGATTTTTATTGGCTATTTTTACAACATAAAATCCAACGGTCAGCAAGGCAATAAATAGTGTCAGAAGGCCAGCAATAATAAATATTCCAAAACCTAAATTAACGTGATAAGCAAAGTTGTTTAACCAGTCTTTCATTAAAAAATAGGCGACAGGACTGGCCACTAAAAAGGCCATTAATACCATAAGCAGAAAATCTTTGGATAGAATATATACCAAATGTTGAAGTGGTGCACCCAACACTTTTCGAACACTGATTTCTTTCATCCGGCGTTGACCCGTATATACGGCAAGACCAATCAATCCTAAACAAGCAATGAACATTGCAAAACCAGTAAAATAGAAAGATAAAGTCCCAATTGTTTGTTCACTTCGGTAAGTATTCTCGAAGCTCTCGTCTAAGAATTGGTATTCGAATGGATAGTTAGGGTTAAAACGTTGATAAGTAGCCTCGAGGCTACTTATTGCAGCAGCAGTTTGACCGGGCTCAGTTTTGATAAATAACCAATTGGCATTCCGTGGCCTCAACTGGATAACAGTAGGCTGGATCTCTGAATAGAGACTCGACATATGGAAATTTTTGACCACACCAACGATGCTACCTGTATTATTCCAAAAGCTCAATTGTTCTCCAATGGGATCTTCAAAACCCATCGTTTTTCGGGCAGTTTCATTGATGATATAATTGACAGAATCAGTACCAAAATCCAGATTAAAATCTCGTCCTTCAACAACTTCCATTTTCATGAGTTCAAGAAAATCAAAATTAACGGAAAGGATGTTCATCGAAATTTGACTTTCAGGCTCTTTTCCACGCCACCTAACGGAGTGGGTATTAGAGCCAATAGACAAGGGACTAGAGCTACTGGCACTTACCGTGGCTATGCCTGGAGATTGGACTAAGGCTTCTTTAATATTATTGAACTGCTCTTGGAGGGAACCTTCTAGTCGGAAGTAAAGAACATTTTCTCGATCCAATCCCAAGTTTTTATTTTGGATATAACTGATTTGCTTTTGAACGGTAATTGCTCCAACAATCAGTAAAATAGACATACTAAATTGGAAAACTACTAATCCTTTCCGCAAACGTGCGCTATTGACGTTTTGCTGAAAAGTGCCCCTAATAATCTTAATGGCATCAAAAGAAGATAAATAAAGTGCAGGATAAGTACTGGCCAGTAAAGTCGTTAATAAACCGATGCCCGTGAACAGAAGTAAGGTGTTACTACCAAAATCCTGGAAGGTAATTTCCTTGTTGGCCAAGCCATTGAATAATGGCAAACCTAAAAGGACTAAGGCAAGCGCGATTAGAAAAGCAATGACAATTAGAATAAAGGACTCACTCATAAACTGAGTAATCAACAATCGTCGTTCCGCTCCAATGGCTTTACGTACCCCAATTTCTTTAATGCGTTGCAAGGCCCGAGCTGTAGATAGATTCGTAAAATTAATACAGGCAATTAGGATCAAGAAGATGGCAACAATCAGAAATATTCGAACATACAGAATCCGTCCACCAGCTTGTTTCCCATCTTTAAAACTAGAATAGAGATAATGGACACTAAAGGCTTGTAAGACAAGATCACTCCGGAATTGCTCGATATGATCATTTTGGACGTTCACTATTTTCTGACTTAATGCCACTGCATCAGTTCCAGCTTGTGCTTGCACATAAATACGGATGCCACTATTATTCCAATTGTACAACCAGTCATTTTGACTTTCATAAGCCTTCATTGATAGAACGAAATCAAATTGAAGGGAAGAAGACCTGGGAACATCCTCAAAAATACCTCTAACGGTTAAAGGTGGTAAACCTTCTGTTTGATGTTCGATACTTTTCCCGATTACTTGGTTTTGGGAGACGGCTTCTGCGCCAAAGTATTTTGTAGCCAATGAAACAGATAATAAAATAGCGTCAGGTCTCCTTGTAGCAATTTCCAAGAAAAAATATCAAAAAAGCTAGGCGTTGCATACATCCCTGATTCTCGAAAAGAAGCGTCAGGCGTAGAGATAACCAATGATCTTGGGTAAGTGGTGATCGCAGTGCTTGCTACTTCTGGATAGTTTTTCTCCAGATCTTCGGCAATATTGAAAGTGACCCTATCCGAAGTGTGTATTTCATCTTCGGAAAAA
>CAXIDD010000590.1:0-3664 GCA_964021975.1 uncultured Saprospirales bacterium
CGCAGGGAAAGTTACCAAAACCGATCAGACGATCTCCTATGATCAAGAAGGTTGGGGTGGTTTTAAGTATCAGGTAAATGTGACTAAAGATTTAGATGCTGGAGTCATGCAAGGGACTTGGAGTATTAGTTCTGAATTCCCAGAAGGAGAAAAAAAGCCTACTGCCGATGTACTGAATCGTGAAAAAATAGCCAATGGATTTGCTGCCGATTTTGCAAGCCATCAGAATTGGTGGCAGGTCTTTTGGGGTAAATCTGCTATACAAGTACCTGACTCTATTTTACAGAAACAATGGTACCTGGAACAATACAAATTTGGATCAGCAGCCAGAGTCGGAGCACCTCCTATTTCTTTACAAGCCGTTTGGACGGCGGATAATGGAAAACTTCCGCCCTGGAAAGGAGACTTTCACCACGATCTCAACACACAGTTGAGCTATTGGCCCGCTTATAGTGCCAATCATTTGGAGGAAGAAATCGGATTTATTGAATGGTTATGGGAGCACCAGGATACCTTCAAAAAATATACGAAAGATTACTTTGAAACGGAGGGTATTAATGTACCTGGCGTATCCACTGTAACTGGTCAGCCAATGGGAGGGTGGATCCAGTATGCTTTTGGTCCCACGGTTTCGGCTTGGTTGGGGCATCATTTTTATTTGCACTGGCGCTATTCTATGGATCAAGCGTTTCTAGAACAGCGTGCCTATCCCTGGATTAAGGAGGTCGCCGTTTTTTTAGAGGGTATTTCCGAACTTACAGAGGAAGGCATTAGAAAACTCCCAATTAGTTCTAGCCCCGAAATTTATAATAATAGTCGAAAAGCTTGGTTTGGGGAGACTACCAATTTTGATCTGGCACTGATTAGATGGACTTATGAAAAAGCAGAAGAATTGGCCCTTGAATTAGGCAAAACCGAAGAGGCTAAAAAGTGGGCCAATATACTTGCTCAATGGCCAGCCTTACTCGTAGATGAAGAAAGTGGTTTGATGTTTGGGCAAGGAGTGCCTTATACCAGTTCTCATCGCCATTTCTCTCATTTAGTTGGCTATCACCCATTGGGGATTGTGGATTTCTCCAAAGGGATAGCGGATCAAAAAGACATCAGAAATACCATAGCCACTTTAGATTCAATCGGCTCAGACTTCTGGACGGGTTATTCTTTTAGTTGGTTAGGAGGACTGAAAGCAAGGGCTTTTGATGGGGAAGGTGCTGCGGAAGCCTTACAAATTTTTGCAACGAGCTTTTGTTTGCCCAACAGTTTCCATGCCAATGGGGACCAATCTGGTAAAGGTTACTCAAAATATACCTACCGGCCCTTTACCTTAGAAGGTAATTTTGCCTTTGCTTCTGCCTTGCAAGAAATGTTGATTCAAAGTCATGCTGGATTAATACATTTATTTCCAGCCGTTCCTGAGGATTGGGAGGAGATTAGTTTTGATCAATTGCGTACAGAAGGTGCTTTTTTGGTTTCTGCTAAAAAGGAAAATGGAAACTTAGTTAGTGTTCAAATTAAATCCGAAAAAGGCGGTTTACTGAAACTCAAAAATACTTTTAGCAAAAAGGATTTCAAATGTTCTGTAGCTTATGAAATCGATATAAATGGACTTATAGTTATTGAAACCAAGGCTGGAGATGTTATCAAATTGTATGCAGAGCAATAATAGTTTACTTCTTAAAATCAAGCGTAGGCCTAGGGCAAACGCATCAAAAAAAATTAGTCTATTATTTTTAAAAGCTTTGACCCATTCTGGGGCATACATCATTTGTTCTGACTCCCATAAACCCATTTGTCAAAAAAAACATCCAAGTCTAAACCGGTGGATTGCTCGACGGATATTTGGAAATCATTGGTATCTACGGTTTTTCCAAAGTACTGTTGGCTATAGGCTTTGATGGCCTTCCAGAAAGCTTGATCGCCAAGTTCTTGTCTTAGTAAATGTAGGACATAAGCACCTTTGTAGTAGACAACATTACGGTTAGCCCTCGAAGGTATCCATTTATCAAAAACCAAAGGCTTATCATTCCCATTTTTAACTAATCCATCGTAAATACTTTTATAAATGGCGATATCTGAACGGTATTTTTCTGGGCCAAACTTATATTCATTAAAGGCAGTAGCCAGGTATACAGCGAAGGCTTCGTTTAGCCAAAAATGACCGAAGCTCCTGCAAGTTATACTATTACCCCACCACTGATGGGCCAGTTCGTGGGCCGTCAAGTGGATTTCAGAACTGTCTTTTAATACGGCAGCAGCATAAGTGGTGTTGAATACGGCTAAGCCTGACATTTCTTGGTAGTTGCTCCCAATCAGTATTTGGCTATAAGATTTTTGAAGGTATTTCACACCAGATTTTTCCTCAAGAAATTCCAATATTTCTCCGGTAGCTTCGAATATTTTTTTTAGTTCTACCTCGCTACGCTGAGCAGAAAAATAATGCAAATCAACATCACCAATATTTTCACTTACCTGGTTGAATGCTCCAATCACAAATCCGTAAGTATAGGGTGGTGTCTCATACTTTTGGCTCCATTGAAAGTGCGTTTTATCTTCTTTGTCTTCTGTACGGATTAGAACTCCACTAGCAATACATTGTTTGCCTTTTGGGACTAAAATGGTCGCTTCAAAAGTAGCTTTATCATCTGGTTGATCATGGCATACCATCCATTGATTGGTGAAGTATACGGTATGCGCTTGCTCCAAATCGGGGTTGAATAGCAGTCCCTTTTTAGGATATCCATGATACCTGATGCTTAATTTATGCTCGCTTTGTCCTTGGTCCGAAAGTTCAATAATCAATTGGCTATTCTTTTTCTGGAAGGACTTTACATTTGCTCCCGTAACTTCCTCTATTTCGAGCGCACCTGCATCTAAAATAATGGTGTTTTCGTTGGCACCTTTCTTTAGGTGAATGAGGACCGTGCCTTCCACGTATTTTTTTTGGATATTGGGCTCAATGGTTAAGTTGTAGCTGAGTACATCTAATCCGATCCCTTGGGGGTAAGCGGAGGTACTTAGGGCGCATAGGAAAAACACTAGTAGTAGAGGCTGTTTGTAAGAAGTCATTCAATCGTTGTAAAATTCAAAGTAATTTGTTTCTGCTATTTCTGCTCTGACAATACATTTAGTTGGGTCCAAATTCTAGAAGAACCACTTCTGCGAATTGGCTGCCAATTCAAACCTCCTTTCCGCTCCATTATTGGATACTCCGATTTAAAAGGGATCATACCGATACTGAAATCCAATTTTTTAGTCTCCTTATCGGAATGGTGTAGCCATTCAAAGACAATGTAAAAATCAGACTTAGGAATCTTAATGGCATAATTTCCCAAATCTACTTTATTACGTCCAGGTTTGAGCCTTACAATTATATCCGTGGTATTTATAGGTTTCCCTGGACAATTACAGGCAGGATCTACATTATAAAATAAAATCCTGGTAGGCGTTTTTGTATTTGCTACTTTTCCAACCTTGAATTTCAATTCTGAAAGGTAAGCAGTATGCTGGTTTTTATTGGGTATTCTAGAAGCCAGTTGATAATTACTGACTACATCGGTTTGATAGTAGAAGTATGGTTTTTTGATGGCATATTCCAATTTGAAATCCTCCATTTTAATACTTTTATTTTCTACAATTTCAACCAAAGCTAGATCCATATTTATTG
>CAXIDD010000591.1:0-3655 GCA_964021975.1 uncultured Saprospirales bacterium
TCAATTACTAACAGAGGCAAACGCTAATCAGCAAGAAGTGGATTACCTAGTCTTCGGGCTTCAAACTCCTGCCAATACAACACAATTATTTTCGATAGCAAAATCTTTTTCAGTTGATTTTATTCCACTCGAAGATTGTCAATGGCACCGAATAGAAGTGCTTTTTAAGAAATTGTACGCTTTTTTAGCTAAAGTAGATCTTGTCTATTTAACCATTGACTTAGATGGCTTTTCGGCAGCTTTTGCGCCTGGTGTAAGTGCAGCATCACCCATTGGTTTGGAACCAATACTAGTGATGGAATTATTGAAGCCGATTTTGAGTAGCAAGAAATTGATTAGTATGGATATCGCAGAATTAAATCCTAGGTTCGATTTAGACCAACGGACCGCAAAATTGGCTGCTCGTTTGATAGAATTTTTGGTAAAAGGGCTGATTGATACCAAATATTAGGTATACCTTTCAACTATTGTTGGGTACGTTGGCTGATTTTAGCACAAAAGGCTTTTTATTTTTAATTAGTCTAAATAGATTTGCGGATCATTAAACATAAAATCAGGTCAATGAAACCCGAGACACGGAATTTTTTCCGCAGATGGCACCGAGATATTGCTTATTTCTACGTAGGATTAATCCTTTCTTTTTCGATTTCTGGTATAGCTTTGAATCACCGTCGGACATTCAATTCCAGGAGTTACGTTGTAGAGACGGAGTTGTTTAATTTACAAGTTCCACAAGACGAAGCTCAAATTGATGAGACTTATGTCAAAAGTATCCTACCTACTATTGGCATTGAAAATGAATACCGAAGTTTCCGTCTTCGGGATGGTACGCTACGAGTGCTTTACGATCACGCACAAGCAGAAATTGACATCAAAACTGGAGAAGGGGAGAAGGAATGGCTTAAAAAGCGCATTCTATTGGCCGAGATGGCAGACCTTCACCAAACCACCAATAAATGGTGGGTTTGGTACTCTGATATCTTTGGAGTTGGAATGATTTTGATTGCTCTTTCGGGCATGTTTATCGCTGGGGGGAATCAGAGCTTTAAAAAGAAAGGTTGGATTATGGCCGCGGTTGGGCTTATTTTTCCATTGATCTTTTTGTTTTTGATTATATAAATGCATTGCTAAAAAGTGTGTAACTTGGTGGCTAGTTTTTCTTATACTAGTCATCAAACCTTCCTTCCAATAAATTATTTATTAATTAATATCATCGTTCTTTTTGGAGCCATTCAGGGCTTTACGCTTTGTTTGTATTTATCAATGCTTCCAAAAGAAAATCCAAGGGCCTTTAGGGCTTTTGGTTTATTTCTATTTGCACTGTCGTTTTTCAATTTACGATATGCCTTATTGTACATGCAGGTAGAAGCTATTGGAATTATTCCGCTCGCATCATTTCCTTTTCCGTACAAATATTTAATTGGTGTTGGGTTTTATTTCTACATTAAATCGCTAATCGAGCAGAAGGCTCAAGTCATTTCTAAAGTTGAATACCTGCTATTTCTACCAGCTATTATATATGGATTGCTGAGGACTTATTGGTATATCTTATTGCACAGTGGAATTGACGAGGATATTTTTTTTAATGTTTATCTATCTGGATTTTTTGTCTATAATGAGTTCGTCTATTTAGGGTTCAACTTAGTGCTTATGCTGAACGCTATCCGCTTTCAGAAAAGCATACAAGTTAGAATAAAAGGTTCTGTTTCAAAGTTGAAAAATTGGGCTTGGTTATTGAGGTTTTCCTGGACTTTCACCGGAATGATTATCCTGAACCTCTTGCATCAAATTATAGCTACTTTGTTTCATTTAGAGGGAAGTGGACAATTTTATTATTTAATTCTGGTGTTGAATTCAATGTATATTTATTGGATTGGGTTTATTGGCTTCACAAAATCAAATTTTCTTTTTAAAACTTATCAGCTTAGAGAAACAGAAAAGGTGATTTTAGTAAAAAATCCTTTGAAAACACAATTAGAAAATTTAATTAATCAAGAGGAAATCTATACCAATCAAAATTTAAAAGTCTCAGACCTTGCCAAGCTGTTAGAGATGAATGAAAAAGATCTTTCCTTATTTATTTATGAAAATTATGGCTTGTCTTTTACAGACTACATTAACTTCCATCGAGTTGAAAAAGTAAAAACGCTATTGCTTTCTTTAGAATACGAAAAATTCACACTCTTGGCACTTGCCGAACAAGCTGGATTTAGCTCTAAATCTTCCTTCAATGCGGTTTTTAAAAAAGTTACCGGCCTTACCCCAACGCAATATAAAAAGATCTATCTCAAATAAGTCCAGGATTTATTTTCTGGACATTGTTGGCCTCTAAATTCAGTGTTTTCAGGGTTGAACCGCCTAGTTTTGCTTTAATTATTAAGTAAAACATTAATTTTATGAAATCACCCATTTTAATTATTACCCTGTTTACCTTACTTTTTTCTGGTCGTCTTTCTGCACAAAATCAAGCCCTGTCTACACAGGATAGTATCCATCATTTTTACGATCAGCTGTTTGAAAAATTAGAAGCCAATTACCTCTATACAAACGACGTTGATTGGGAAGGCCTAAAGCCATACTTCAAAGAGGAAGCTTTAAAAGCTCCTACTTTTGAGGCATCCCTAGAGTTATCCTCAGCGCTATTCGACACCATTCAGGGAGATCATCTAATTCTTTTTACAGAAAATAATATGTATAAAAGTACTTTAGAAAGAGCGCTTACTCAAGAGGATTTTCATATCAGTTTTTTGCGCCTTATGGAAAGAAAACCATCTTTTGAAGTAAAGGTATTGGATAACAACTACGGTTATGTTTTTATACCAGGAATGCTGCTATTAAATGCCACAAAGAAAGAATTAGATGAACGGGCTCAATTGATATACGATGCGATAATGGATGCCAACGAAAATCACGACATTAAAGGCTGGGTCATTGATTTACGTTATAATATTGGGGGGAATGCTAATGTAATGATTGCTGGTTTATATCATTTGCTGGGAGACCATACGACTTATCTGTTTCTTGATGTCGATAAAAACCTAAAGACCTGGACCGGTTTTGACAAAGGCACCTATTATCATAATAATAAAGTTATGATCGAAACCGAGATTCGTTCAAAACCCAATACATCGGTCCCCGTAGTACTCATCACTAGTCCCACTACAGCTAGTGCCGGAGAAGATGTGGTACTTGCATTTAGAGGTAGAAAAAATGTCGTGGTGATTGGCGAAGAAAGTTATGGATATACCACTGCAAATGATTTATTTGATCTACCTTTTGAGAATAAAGCAGCCATAACTTTAAGTTACGCAACCGATAGGACGGCCAGGTACACCAAAACAATCGTACCAGATATAGAAATCGTCAAAGAAGCCAATTTTGAGGATTTGACCCAGGACAAAAATATAATTGAGGCCATTAAATTTATTAATGATAAGTAAGGGAGCAATAATTAATTAATTCTCTATTTTTATCGGCAAGTTAGTTTTGACAACTACTTTGATAAAAAAGATCTTAATGCTACCATTCTCAAGATTCTACCTGCTATTCTTAATCACTTGTGCAAGTTCCGCAAAGGTACTTGCACAAGTCGTTCCTACCACGCCTACCGATGACTACTGGACGATCATCAATGAACAAACCATCCGTTGGGATC
>CAXIDD010000592.1:0-3632 GCA_964021975.1 uncultured Saprospirales bacterium
TAAATTTTAGAGAAGTTTTTAGGATGCTCTGTTTGTAAATCCGCTTCATAGCAATAAAAAGGTAAATTAGAATAATCCCAAAAGCAAAGGCGATTCCAATGGGCCAAACATTGACCAATAGATAAGCGGGAGAGACTATTAAAAAAGCAAAAGCGTGGTAGTGAAAGGAAAAGATCAAGTGCTCGACGTAATAGTAATCCCGTCTAGCGTATAGAAGTAATAAGATGAAGGCCAAGGTCGGCATCATCAATAGAATCATCCAGGTCAGGTTACCAACTGCAAAACTCACTAGGCTATCCATATGCCTAGCAACTTTTATCCCTTGCTGAACGGTAAATTTAGACCAAAAATTATCTAATTCATAAGTTTCAGGGATGTCACTGATTGACATGGTAAAGACATCCTTATATGCAATTTTGATCTCGGTAATACTTAGTGTACCATTATCCAGAAAGGTAACATGAGGTAAGGGGATAGAATCTGTCAGGTTACTTTGGATAGTTACCTCTATGGAGTCGATGGCTCTTTCTACTCTTTTTGTTTTATCATCGAAATGAGGGAGTAACTTTTCACCAATGGTATCTAATTGGACTAGAAAGTCATTGGTAAGGGCTTCTCGGTAGGACTCTAAACGTTGATCTTCTAGTTCCTCTTCGGTTGCATTATTAACCACAAAAGCAATCACGGCAAAGTGTAGGATAGCCATAATTAAAAACAGGCGTAAGGGCCTAAAATAAGTCTCATGCTTTCCTTTAAAAAATTCAATGGTTAATTTTCCAGGAATAAAGAGGGCGCCTAAAGTTTTGAAAGTTTTGTTTTCAATATTAAAGATGGTTTCCAGTACTTCCATTAGAATGGTGCGCAGTTTGATCCGGCCCGTGTAGTCCTTCTGACCACATTGATCACAGTATTTTGCTTTAGCAGGTAAAGCGCGTTGGCAGTTGCGGCACCTTTTGGGCGCATCATCTACTAAAAAACCATCAACATCTTGAGACATAGTTATCCATTTACATTTAGGATTAAAACAAAGATGTCTTAAATCACAAAGAAATGCCAAAAAAGTCGACCAGAAATGAAATCCAAGGGCTTAGCTGCGAAGAAAAATAAGATTTTCCTGTTCATCCAAGCGTACCTGAACGGCTAATTGATCATTTTGATGAATATCCCGCTGCCGAATTTTCATAATGTAATCTACACCTTGTAATAAATCAGAAGGGATCGCACCAAAATTAGAAGGATAATCTTGTTTGTTATGGCAAGCCGGTACGGAAATTATGGGTTGCCCAACTGCTTGGATGAGTTGTCGAGTTAAATCATCTTGAACAACTCGAGCATTGACTTGGCCATAAAAATCATACACATCCGTAGGAAGACCATTAACCTGATCCAGTCGCATCGTTAATGGGCGTTGATGAAACGAAAGTAAAGTTTCCAATTTAGGATGCAAGTACGGGCAAAATAACTTGAGTTGAGCGATAGAATCAAAGAGCACTTCAAAATTTTCAGCCTTGATTGTGCGTTTAAGGCTTGTGATTTGTTGCAAAGCCTCCAGTGCATAAGGAAGGCAACCAATGCTCCAAACAGTATCTGTTGGAAATAGAATGGTTTTCTCAGCTAATAGGGCTTTTACGGCAACATCACATTCGTAGTAATTTACCATAGGAGAGGGCTCATTAGTAAAAGTCTGTATCATGATCAGGAGATTTCTAGGTGGCTCAATTGAGCCTTTTGCTATTAATTAATAGGTATAGGTTTAAACTATGTTTAAACCCTGCTTATTTAAGTTAAGAGAGCAATCTTAAGAACTTTAAGCAGCTCATAAAAGATTGATTAATATTATTCTCTTACTAAGTAGTTATTGGGAAATTAAAAGTAGATAATGAGGCGAGTATCCGCTCGCATATTAACCTAAAACTCCAAATCTAGGAAGTGTATTGTCTGATTTTAGTTAAAAAAATATCGTAATGTTGAAAAGGCCAAAAAGCATTTTCGTTTTAGTCCTATTTTATTTGAGTACGATTTCTGTATTATCTGCTAAGCATATTGTTGGCGGTGAATTGTATTATGAATGCCTTGGATTCACCAATGGGGATCCCAGCTCGGGAAGTATGCGTTACCAAATTTATATGCGCCTATATCGGGATGCTTTAGGTGGAGGTGCTGATTTTGATTCTGCTCCCGGAGCTACTTTGACGGCCTCCGTTACTATTTATAGAGGCAATGATGGGAATGCTATTCCAACTCAGTATTTATCTGCTCCCTTGCGGACCTCCGTTGATCCAAATCCTGGGAACGCCTGTGTTTTAGTACCTCCTACGGTAGAAATAGAGGAAGGCTTATACGTTTTTCCTGAGATAGACTTACCCATTAGTAATGAAAGCTACTACATCGTCTATCAACGATGTTGTCGCAGTGAAGCTTTAACCAATATCAATAATCCAGCAATTTCTGGAGCGACTTATTTTGTTGAAATCACTCCCACTGCACAACAAACTTGTAATAACAGTCCAACTTTTAGAGACTTTCCTCCATTTCTGATTTGTGCTAATGAATCTTTTAGTTTTGATCATTCTGCAACGGATGCAGAAGGGAATCGGTTGGAATATTCCTTTTGTAGTCCCTTTGTTGGTGGAGGTCCAGACAATACCAATGCCAATACTCCCAATGGAATCGCACCAGATCCTGATAGCCCACCTCCATTTGAATCAGTTGGATTTATTGCACCTTTATACTCAGCGCAAGAGCCCTTAGGAAGTGCTTCCAATTTTAGGATAGATCCCGTTACAGGAATGATTACTGGTACGCCATTGATTGAGGGACAGTTTGTAGTAGGTGTATGTGTGCGAGAATATGACGCTCGGGATAGTTTACTAAGTGAAATCCGCAGAGATTTTCAGTTTTTGGTAGCCAACTGTGAGCGAAATATAGAGGTGGATATTGCAAGCGATTCCATGAATGCAGATGGTGCTTTTGTCCTTAACGTTTGTGGCGCGAACGACATTTTAATTCAAAATAACAGTACGCAAACTGCCGAAGTGGATAGTTTCTTTTGGGAGTTTGACATCAATGGTAGTGTACAGCGTTTTGACGAATTTAGCCCCAGTCCAAGTTTCCCAGGTGCTGGAATCTACGATGGCCGTTTTATCATAAGTGGGGTGTCTGGATGTCTGGATACTGGCCGGATAAGTCTTCGAGTGGTAGATGCCGCACAGGCTGCCTTTGATATTGCAAGCGATCCCTGTGAATCAGAAACGGTCCAGTTTAATAACCTCTCAGCCGTTCCGAATGGTATTTCAGTAGATTGGCAATGGGATTTTGGCGATGGCATAGGGAGCAGTACAGCGATGGCGCCTCAATATAACTATATGGATGCTGGCACCCGAACGGTTAGTCTCACGGCAGTATCTGATGGTTTGTGCCGAGATTCGATAAGTCAGGCGGTAGATTTCTTTCCTTTACCTTCTGACCTTCCAATTCTTAGTCAACAAGGACAAGGGTGTTTACCACAAACGGCGCAGTATCAAGTTTTATATCCTTTTGTAGATGAAAGCTATACTGTAAGCTGGGATTTTGGTGATGGTGGATCTTTAAACGGAGGAAGTGTAAACTATACATACGAGCAAGCGGGGACT
>CAXIDD010000593.1:0-3620 GCA_964021975.1 uncultured Saprospirales bacterium
ACTGTTTTGTACGGTAAAGAAGTTGACCATAAAACGGTGTTGGATGTCGCGCGTCGCTACCCAATGATGTCGCCTTACCAGGTGGTCTTACTCAAAGAAGCGCAAGAAATGCGTAATTTGAAAGAACTGCAAACCTACTTCGAAAACCCTGCTCCAACTACAATCTTGGTGGTTGCACACATGCACAAAAAGTTTAATTTCAACTCGAAATTTGGGAAAATTGTCAAGGCCAAAGCCACCGTCTTAGAAGCCAAACGCTTGTATGATAATCAAGTGCCAGACTGGATTGTAGATTATTTGAAAGCAAAACAATTAAAAATCAACCTGGGGGCCGCCCAATTAATTGGAGAATATCTAGGAAGTAATCTATCCAAGATTTCTAATGAATTAGAGAAGTTGGCTATAAACCTGGCGCCTGGTACAGAAGTCACCAACCAGCTGATCGAAGAAAATATAGGGATTAGCAAGGATTATAATGTCTTTGAATTACAGAATGCCCTGGGGAAAAAGGATGCGCTAAAGGTGAACCGGATCATCTCTTACTTTATTTCGAACCCTAAGAAAAACCCAGCTCCCATGGTGATGGGTGCGCTTTACAATTATTTTAGTAAAGTTTATATGCTCAAGTTTTTAGAACGGTCTCCAGAACAAGCCATTTTAAAAGCACTTAATTTGAGGTCTTCTTATTTCTTAAAAGATTACAAATCAGCTGCTGGAAATTATTCCAGATCAGAAATAGAAAAAGTTGTTGGTATTTTGAAAGAATATGACTTAAAAAGTAAAGGCGTAGATTACGTAAGTACAGGTAAGGAAGAAGGCGCATTACTTAGGGAAATGGTTTGGAAAATTTTACATGGCAACCTAGTTAATAAAATACTTTAAAAAATAATTGACCAAATCCTAGGTTTTTTATAGACAGGATTTTTATATTTGGGCTTATAATAATGAAAATACAAAAAACATATAACAATACACCTTGGTGGTGGCGCTCAATCACTCGATCATTCGGTTGATAAGATACGCCATTGTCATAACACAAAATAAACGGCTTGTCGGTTCTTCCGAACAAGCCGTTTATTTTTTGGTCAAACTGGAAAAAATATATAAATGGATATCCTAAATCAAAAGATTAAAATCCGAGCTGTTGTTACTAAACATTTGGCAGACATCATCACACCAGTATCACTCTACTTGAAAGTAAGAGATCATTACACACATCCGGTTTTACTGGAAAGCAATGATTTTAGTAGTGCCGAAGATTGCTTCTCTTTTATCGCTTTGCAAGCCATTGCGGAGATTAGGGTAGAAAACAGGAGTGTAAAGAAGACTTTTCCAGATGGGATGGAAGAGGTGGTACCCGTAGTGGATAGTAAAACTGTACCAGAGGAATTACAACGGTTTACCAAACGTTTTGATGTAGAGCAGCCAGCAGGTATCCAAGGAATGGATGGTTTCTTTGGCCACGTTGGCTTTGATGGCGTGCAATACTTTGACACTTTAGAATTTGATACAGAGAAGCGACGGTTTGATCTGCCAGATATCCGCTTTGCTTTTTACAAGTATGTGATTGCGATTAATCATTACAAAAATGAGCTCTATATCCTAGAAAATTTATTGGAAGGAGAAGAGCCCTCCACTAGTAAATTAGAGTCATTAATTCTTAGTCAAAGGATACCAAGTCATGAATTTCACATCGAAGGTCCAGAAGAAAGTAACCTGACTGATGAAGAATTCAAGCGTCTGGTTACTTTAGGAAAACATCATTGTCAAATTGGAGATGTCTTTCAGATTGTTTTTTCTAGACAATTTTCCCAGGCTTTCAAAGGTGACGATTTTAATGTTTATCGGGTTTTACGGTCGATCAATCCTTCGCCTTACTTATTCTATTTTGATTATGGCAACTACAAGATTTTTGGCTCCTCGCCAGAAAGTCAGATGGTGATCAAAGATCAGGTAGCACAGGTTAATCCAATTGCAGGAACCTATCGCCGTACTGGTGATCGTAAACTGGATGAGCAAAAAGCAAAGGAGCTGGCAAAAGACCCCAAAGAAAATGCTGAACACATCATGTTGGTGGATTTGGCTCGGAATGATCTTGGACGCCATGCGACCAATGTTCGGGTAGATAAATTGAAAGAAATTCACTTCTATAGTCACGTCATTCACTTAGTTTCTACAGTTATTGGAGACCTTGATGAACAAGCGAATCCAATACAAATATTTGGGGATACCTTCCCGGCTGGAACGCTTTCCGGAGCTCCAAAGTATAAAGCAATCGAACTGATAAACAAATACGAAAATCAGAATCGTAGTTTTTATGGAGGTGCAATTGGCTACCTAGGTTTAGATGGTGAAATTACTACCGCAATTGTCATTCGTTCTTTTCTAAGTCAGGACAATCAGTTGTTCTATCAGGCAGGAGCAGGTATCGTATCCGCCAGCGAGGAAGAAAAGGAATTACAAGAAGTTAATAACAAGCTAGGTGCCTTGAAAAAAGCACTTCTGGAGGCGGAAAAAATAAATTAAACAACTAAACCACCAAACATAGCGAAACATGAAAATATTAGTCCTAGATAATTACGATTCTTTCACCTACAACTTGGTCCAATACATTCAGGAAATCATTGATCGTGATGTGGATGTCTTCCGCAATGATGAAATAAGCCTGGAAGCGGTAGCCGCATATGATGTGATCATCTTATCACCTGGGCCAGGTGTACCAGCGGATGCTGGAATCATGCCGGCCTTAATCAAAAGATACGCAGCGGAAAAGGCTATTTTAGGGGTCTGCTTAGGCCATCAAGCTATTGGAGAGGCTTTTGGGGCTGAGCTCGAAAACCTATCTAAAGTCTTCCACGGCATCGAAACTCCAATTCGAATTACAGATACAGAAGACCCCATTTTAAAAGGTGTTTCCGAAGTTTTTCAAGCTGGTCGTTACCATTCATGGGTCATAGAAAAAAATAGCTTAGCGGGTGGTTTAAAAGTTACAGCTATTGATGTAAAAGGTGAAATCATGGCCATGCGCCACGAAAACCACCGAGTATTTGGCCTTCAGTTTCATCCGGAGTCAATTATGACACCAGAAGGAAAGAAGATGTTAGAGAATTTTCTAACTTTCAGCGGCGTAAAAATACCGACTACCGAAAGTAAACCTGAATTGATTTAATCCAAACTACTGCCCAAAAATAAGATTATGAAGACGATCCTTAGTCGTTTATTTGAACATGATAAATTAAGTAGATTAGAGGCCAAAGATATCCTGATGGATATTTCTGATGGGAAATTTAATCACATCCAAGTCTCGGCTTTTACCACGGTTTTTAATATGCGTCCAATTACCCTTTCTGAATTGCAGGGATTCCGAGACGCTTTATTAGAGTTATGTGTAAAAATCGACTTGGGAGGGACCGAGACCATGGACATTGTAGGTACTGGTGGCGATGGTAAAAATACCTTCAATATATCTACGACCTCAGCCATGGTAATTGCTGGCGCGGGGTATAAAGTGACCAAACATGGTAGTTATGGTGTATCTTCCTCCGTTGGTTCTTCTAATGTCCTAATGTCTTTAGGTTATGAATTTACCAATGACCAGGATACGTTAAAGAAGCAATTGG
>CAXIDD010000594.1:0-3612 GCA_964021975.1 uncultured Saprospirales bacterium
GTTTGATCTGCTTCAATCTCCACTATTTTAGGTGTGGAATCATATTCTTCTAAATAGGATTTTGCAAAAACTTCCGCTAGGTTTTTATCCTGGAAGAAACTTTTATCGTCGGCTCGGGTAATTTTACTGACTTTATATTTCCAATTCTCTGGTAAAGCTTTTTTTGTGCCTGAACTCCTGTAAAAGAATTTTTCTTTGCTTGTACTGAAGCCTCCTCCTCCTCCAGTGTCTTCAATTTTAATCGCCAAATAGTTGATCCCCTCATTTAGTATGCTGGAAGAAACTGCGTAAACCCTCGGTTGATTGTATTTATTAAGGGTTTCTCCAACCTTTTGGCCATTGATATAGGTGAAGTCAGAATCATCAATCGGGCCTAAATTTAGCTCAATTCCATTGGTGGCTTCTAATTTGGTTAATTCAAGTCTGGTCCTAAACCAAACTTCTCCGTCAATTTCTAAACCTTCGGATTCAATCATGGTAGGAAGTTTCATGCTCTCCCATTGGGTATCATCTAATGCGGGTGCTTCCAACGGAACGCTCTCCGCCAGCTCTTTTTCAAAGCCAGGATTTTTTGCTAAAAAAGCGGTCATAAAGCCATTTTTGTGTTGGTTCGCAGCTATGTATATCGCCTTTGCTAAATGAGGATCGTCTCTTAACACTTGACTTTGACTCAATTCGTAAAGCTTAACACCAATTTTATCAGAGCTGGGCATATCTGCTAAGGCTAAAAACAATGGAAGTTGTACTTCTGGTGACTGTTCTGTTTCAATCCTGGCTTCTAAAGTTTTGGAGTCTAATAGGGCTTCTTTTTTTAATATTTGCAATGCTGCTTTCCGAATGGGCCAGTATGGATGATTGATGGACTTTCTTACCATGGATTGGACTTGGTTTTCGGGTGCCACTAGATCAAGGCCATCTAAAATCCATAGGGCATGTAAGGCAGCTAGGTCTGATTTTCCTTCTAATAAGTTTAATAAATCTTCCTTAAGATCGGTATTACCACTTTCTATGATTAGGCGCTGAGCCGTAATACGCCAGAATTTATTTTCAGAAGATAAGGCATTGATTAATTCTCCTGCATGGTTTTTATCCAGACGCTGTATGGTGCTTTTGGGCGATTGTTTGTAAACTACTCTCCAGATTCGTCCATGTTGTTTATCCCGTAATGGATTAACGTATGCATTACCCGTACCATTTTCTCCTTCGAATCCTCCAAAGTCTGGCCTTGGAGTAGGATTATGTTGAACTATAAAATTATACCAATCTGCAATCCATACTTGTCCATCAGGCCCCACCTTGGCTTCAACGGGCGAAACCCATTCGTCCGCACTAGCTAATAAATTCCCACCATCAAGTTCTTCAAACCCAGCTCCGTTTTTCTTGATTATGGCTTGATGAACAAGCCCCCCCGTAGGTTCACATACAAAAGCTACTCTGTTCTGATAATTTTTCGGGTAATTAGTAGCGGTGTAAAAATGATGCCCTGCCGCCGCCGTAAAACCACCAAAAACATCAGCTTGGCGATAATTTGGGGTAATGGGTAACATTTCATAATGACCATCAATTTTCACACTTCCATCATCGGGAATACCTTTGATGTCATCAAAATAGGCATCTGGGATAGCCATAAAAACACTATGGGTATTATTGGCAGTAGAGGCAAACACATCATGTTCATTGGTGAATCCTAAGCCCCAAGTATTGTTACTGGTCTTAGAAAGAAATTTAAGATCTTCATACTTAGTGGAAAAATTATATATTCCTTGGCCAAAACGCAGCGATTCTCCGGCAACTGTCCCTTGGAATCCAGAATAACCAACGACGCCCCAAATTTTATTATCTATTCCATACTGTAGATTTGAGGGGCCTGCATGCGTATCAAAAGTTCCCCAACCATCTATAACTACTTCCTTAATATCGGCTTTGTCATCTCCATCTTCATCTTTCAAAAAAATAAAATGGGGAGCTTGAGCAATCAAAACGCCTCCATTTACAAAGACCATACTGGTTGGAATATTGAGTTGATCCGCAAAAATGGAGAATTTATCGGCACGTCCATCACCATCCGTATCTTCACATATTTTTATTCTATCATCTCCTATATTGTCATCTTCTCGGACCGTGTTAGGGTAGTCTACCGTTTCTACTACCCAGAGTCGTCCTTTTTCATCCCAGTCCATCGTGATGGGGTTAATGATATCCGGTTCGGAGGCAAAAAGTTGCAATTCAAAACCAGGTGGAACCTGCATCAATTTATGAGATTCCATCGGAGAAAGAGGTAGCTGGAGTTGGGGTGCGGGGTCTCTTTTTTCATAATTAGGAATGGGGCCTGCCTCGGTATCGTAGGCTAGAGTTGGCATATCTTCTCGGTATATTTGCCATAGTTCATGCACGCGATCCCCGACCGCCCAGAGAATACCTTTTTTAACCAGCTGCTGGAAGCCTGGCTTCGACCAGGTACGCTCATCATGCCCATAAGCTGTATAAAAAACGCGTCCTTTTCCATGTTGACGGATCCAAGTCCAGGGCTCGCTCTTGCCATCTTCTTCTCGCTCCATGAGCACAATCCGATCTTCGTTATGAAAGGCATGTACGTAAGTTTCATCCCATGTCGTAAATGTATCGAGTTGTGAAGTAATAAAATGATCTTTATTGACCATCGTTGTGGTAAAAATACCGGTTCCATGTTCTTTAAATTGAGCTCCGACTAAACTTATATAATCCTTTGAGTTCCTAAAACAAAAACTAGCAGAGTGGATTGGGAGAAATCCTTTTCCGGATTTAACAAAATCTAATAAACCCTTCTCTTGTTGTTGGGTAATGGAATCATGGTTGGCATACAATAAAATAGCATCGTATTTTAGAAGTTCTTCTTTTTTGGCTAAAATTTGTGGGTCCTCTGTGTAAGTGAAATTTATTCCTTCCGTAGCTAGAGCAGCTCCAATTATAGGCACATAAGCCGAAGAGTTATGGTGCTCGGAGTCGTGTCCGAGAAAAAGTACTTCTATCTTTCTGGGGGCCTGATCAACTATTAGATTTGAACTATTGCGGCATCCAGTAATTAGGACTAAGGCTAGTATTAATAATGGTAAATTTTTACTTGGCATAGTTTCAGTTTTGGATTCAAATAG
Organism: uncultured Saprospirales bacterium; assembly: GCA_964021975.1. Classification (GTDB taxonomy): domain Bacteria; phylum Bacteroidota; class Bacteroidia; order Chitinophagales; family Saprospiraceae; genus DATFKA01. The sequence goes on from CAXIDD010000594.1 coordinate 3,132, forward strand.
CTTCTATGTAAAAATCCGCATAAAAGTGGCAGGACCATGACTAGATTTTAACCAAAACTGACTGTATTTTGTCATTTTTTTTGAAGTATTGTTCAAAAAAAGTTAAATTAAAGCTAATCGATGCATGTCATCAAATGTAATATGCTTTGAGTATATGAAAGTTCCATTACAAAAATCTCCGATTCCTGCTTCCGAAGTTTTTGTAATCAAAAAATTGTTAGAACCTTTTTTTGACCCTAATTGGCATTTTCATCCAGAATTTCAATTGTTCACGGTAAATAAAGGCACTGGAACCCGTTTTGTCGGAGATAATATTCAGCGATTTAAAGCGGGAGATGTCGTTTTTACAGGACCTAATCTGCCCCATTTATGGAGAAGTGACCAGGAGTATTTCTCGGGAAATAAAACCTTGAATACAATTGGAGTTGTGGTTTATTTTCATGAAAATTTTTTAGGAGAAGACTTGTTACAAAAAAAGGAG
>CAXIDD010000595.1:0-3611 GCA_964021975.1 uncultured Saprospirales bacterium
ATCATTTCCATTAGCAAGCGCACGGAACTGGTTGGCTTTTTCCACATCCTCTGAATTCATAGCCCCCTTTAGCTTCGGGTCTATCGCACCTTCTGCTAGTACTTTTTTGAGGGAAGCTTTGAGATGGGTTGGAAAAGTTTTGGTCACTCGGGTTACTTCCTGTAGCGGAATATCCATGACACGCCCAGCATCTTTTATGGCTGATTTAGCAGCCATGGTACCATAAGTTACAATCTGTGCTACTTGGTTTTGGCCATACTTCTGAATCACGTAGTCAATTACTTTTTGACGGCCAACGTCATCAAAATCAATATCGATATCCGGCATAGATACCCGTTCTGGATTCAAAAAACGCTCAAATAGCAAATCGTATTTAATGGGATCTACATTGGTAATACCTATACAATAAGCTACTGCAGAACCTGCAGCAGATCCACGTCCCGGACCAACAGAAACCCCCATTTCCTTAGCGGTATTGGTAAAATCTTGCACAATCAAGAAATAACCTGGGTAACCTGAGTTTTTAATGACTTGTAATTCAAAATCAAGTCGCTCGGTAATCTTTGCAGTAAGCGTGCCATAGCGTTTGACAGCACCGTCATAGGTCAATTTACGCAATAGATCATCTTGTGTTTTAATTCCTGGGGGCAGAGGATAGGCAGGAAGTAAGACATCCCGTGCTAAAGTCAGATGGTCGATCTTATCATAGATTTCTATCGTGTTATCTAAAGCAAAAGGGACATCTGAAAACAGCTGGCCCATCTGATCTTTAGTTTTAAAGTAGAAATCTGAGCTAGGGAATTTAAACCTTTTGTCTTCAGCTACTAAGCTATTGGTATTGATACAAAGTAAGATATCGTGAGGGAGATAATCATCTTCTTCCAGATAGTGCGAATCATTGGTAGCGATGACCTTTACATTATATTTTTTCGCAAAAACCAATAACTGCTGATTGATGTCTTCTTGACTAATACCCAAGCCATCTATATTTTCTAAGCCCCGGTGTCTCTGCAATTCAATGTAAAAATCCTCTCCAAAAAGGTCTAACCACCATCTCAATTTTTTCTCCGCGTCCTCAAGGTCACCTTTCATAATGGCCTGTGGGATTTCAGCTCCAATACAGCAGGACGTGGCAATTAGGCCCTCATGATATTGTAAAAGTAATTCTTTATCAATCCGAGGAAATTTACTGTAAAGACCTTCAATAAACCCTAGCGAACAAAGCTTAGAGAGATTCACATAGCCGGTCGTATTTTTAGCAAGCAACAGCTGATGGAAACGTTTGTCTTTTTCATTATTTGCTCGAGAAAAGGACTTCCTATGCCGATCCTCTACCAAATAAAACTCACAGCCTACGATGGGTTTTACTCCGTGCTTTTTTGCTTCGGCCACAAATTTATAGGCCCCAAACATATTCCCATGATCTGTCAATGCAACCCCTTTTTGACCATCCGCAGCGGCCTTGGCCATCATATCTGGGATAGAAGTGGCACCGTCCAAAAGAGAGTACTGAGTGTGACAATGTAAGTGGCAAAAATCTGGCATAAATTGCTTGTTTAACTGGTTCGCTATTGAACAAAAATCAGAGACTCAAATTAAACAATTTGAGACAAAAAATAGTCGAATCTAATCCATTAGTTTTCCACATTAACGAATAGCGTTATAAATTTTTAATGCTTATCTTGCTTTTCTAATTTCACCGCATGAAGATGAAGATCGTCATTCTTTCTAGAGGTCCACAATTGTATTCCACCCAAAGTTTACTGCGAGCGGGTATGCGTAGAGGGCATCAAATACGTATTATAGATCATGTCTTGTGTGACTTCATGATCGAAAAAGGACAAATGTCTGTTTATCACAATGGTTTCCTTATAGATCAACCAGATGCCATTATTCCCAGGATTGGCAGCTCGGTTACGGCAAAAGGAGCTGCTGTAATTAGTCAATTTGAGGCCATGAATCGAATTACAACGGTCCGTTCTATGGCTTTACTACAAGCTCGGGATAAATTACGCAGTTTACAAAAACTAGCTTCCTGTGGCATTGGTATTCCCGCTACTGCTTATCTAAATGACACTGAAAATATCCGAACGATTATTGATCGTCTAGGAGGCTTACCTGTAGTGATTAAATTGCTAGAAAGTACACATGGTATAGGTGTCATCCTAGCCGAGTCTTTCAAAAGTGCAGAGTCTACAGTAGAAGCTTTTCAAAAACTTAAAGAAAGGGTCATTATTCAGGAGTTTATTGAAGAAGCTAAAGGAGCGGATATAAGGGCCTTAGTCGTAGCAGGGGAAGTGGTTGCTGCCATGAAAAGACAGGCCCAAGCTGGAGAGTTCCGTTCTAATCTACACCGTGGTGCCAGCTCAACTCCAGTAAAGTTAACGGCACAAGAGAAAGAAGTCGTTTTGCGGTCTACAAAAATTATGGGCTTAGATATTGCAGGTGTGGATATTTTACGCTCCAGCAGAGGCCCCTTGATTATGGAAATCAATGCTTCCCCTGGATTAGAAGGCATAGAAACAACTACGCGGATTGATGTATCTAGTAAAATCATCCACTATTTAGAAAAACGATTTAGGTTTCAACAGGACCAAATAAAAAGTAATAAAATACGGTAAAGGAGCATGGAAGAATCATCACCTTTTCAAGTTCACAACACGATTATTCCCAAGGGTAGCCAAATGATGGTCAAAATTCCGGTTGGCAGAATTCCTTCCGGTAACTTAATTAGTATCCAAGCGCATGTTATCCGCAGCAAAAATGATGGTCCAACCGCCTTGGTACTTGGTGGAGTACATGGAGATGAAGTCAACGGCGTCGAAATTGTCCGACGATCGATTGAAGAAGGACTTTATAATGATCTACAAGCGGGTACAGTTATTGCTATTCCAGTTGTGAATATTTATGGATTCATTAATTTTTCCAGAGATGTCCCGGATGGTAAAGACATCAACCGAAGTTTCCCAGGAAGTAGAAGTGGTTCTTTAGCTTCTAGAGTTGCTTTTCATCTTTCCAGGAAGATTCTTCCGCTTGCAGATTTTGGTATTGATTTCCATACTGGTGGCCGTGGTAACTTCAACTATCCACAGATTCGATATACTACAGGTCATGAAGAGAGCGAGCAATTGGCCAAAGTATTTGCCCCCCCCATTCTATTAGCTAAAAAAACGATTACTAAATCCCTTCGTAAATATTCTATGGAGCTGGAAATACCTATGCTGGTCTACGAAGGTGGGGAAAACTTAAGGATGGATCCCTACTCGACGACAGAGGGCTTAGAAGGACTTAAAAGAGTACTCATTCACAAAAAAATGCTTCCTGGTGAGGCAAAAGGAAAAACAAGTGGTCACTTTGCAAAAAGCAGCTGGATTCGTTCCCCTAAGGCAGGTATGTTTCAGTTTGTTAAAAAATCAGGGGATACCATCAAAAAAGGAGAGGTTATTGGGTTCATTACCGATGCTTATGGTTTAGAAAAGCATAAACTTATGGCCAATCGAGATGGTCATATCATTGGACATAATAATTTACCAGTGGTGAGTCAAGGAGATGCCTTGTTCCATGTAGCTTATGAGGCTATTGTTTAATGGTTTATTGGTTGCGAAGTTTTG
>CAXIDD010000596.1:0-3608 GCA_964021975.1 uncultured Saprospirales bacterium
GGATGCAAGCCTCTGTCCCAGAGCTAGGCGACACCAACAAAGAGACCAAGGCGACCAAAAAACTTTATGGTCTCGAATCGGATGATCCAAACTGTCGGAATTATGGCTCACAGTGCCTTCTGGCCAGGCGTCTAGTAGAGCGAGGCGTAAAATTTATAGAATTGACCATGCCCAATAACAAGCACGATCGCTGGGACCAACATTCCAACCTCAAACAAGGACATGAAGACAATGCTCACGCGGTAGACCAACCCATTGCAGGGCTGATAAAAGATCTAAAATCTCGTGGTTTATTTGAAAGCACCTTATTGGTTTTTGCGGGAGAATTTGGAAGGACACCCTTTGCCCAAAGTAGCAATGGTAGGGATCACAATCCTTCTGCATTTAGTGTTTGGCTAGCTGGGGCTGGCGTTAAAGGCGGAACGGTATATGGTAAAACGGATGAATATGGATACCGGGTGATTGAAAACAAAACCACGATCCACGATCTGCACGCGACCATGCTGCATTTAATGGGGATTGATCATATTCATTTGACTTATCCTTTTGGTGGTCGTGATATTCGACTGACCGATGTACATGGACATGTAATTCACGATATTTTAACTTAGTGATCCTATGATTTTACTCCAATCAGACTTTGGATTGTTTATTGGTCGTTTTCACGCTTTGATAGTACACCTCCCAATCGGTTTTTTATTGCTGGGAAGTATCTTTTATTTAGTGAGTAAAAGGGAGAAATGGCATTTTCTACAAAAGGCTTTACCACTTACCTTTTTACTTTCTACCGTGGGTGCCATTTTGGCCGTAACCATGGGCTTGTTGTTAGCAAGAGAAGGTGGTTATGGTGAGCAGACTTTATTTTGGCACCGCAATTTAGGAATTGCGACGGCACTATTATCGGGTATATTCTATTTACATTTTTCCGGACGACTAAAGTTGCCACAACCCATTACAGATTGGGGGCTCTTGGCAGGCTTTGTGGTGCTATCTATCACTGGACACTTTGGCGGCCAATTGACGCATGGTCAGGATTATTTATTAGACTACGCACCAGCAATAGTAAAGAAAACGCTAGGAAATCAAAATACGAATAAACAAGAATTTGACTTCCCGATGAATCCAGATTCGGTGTTTATTTACCAACACATAATTCAATCCATTTTTGATGAAAAATGCGTCAATTGTCACAATGCCAATCAAACCAGAGGCGGACTAAATCTTGCGTCAACCGAAGGACTTTTAGCAGGCGGAGACCATGGTGATATTTTGGAAAACAAACAAGAAGTCGGTAGTCTGCTACTCCACCGAGTCACCTTAGCTTCTAATGATGCTAAATTCATGCCGCCTAAAGGATTACCTCTGTATTATGCAGAAATTCGACTTTTAGATTACTTGATCAATCAAGGATATTCCTTTGAGCAGAGTATTTCGGATGAAAACATTCCGCAGGAAATTCGACAATTAATCAAGAAAAATTATGGCCTAACTAGTCAAGCAAGATCTTTCGTTGAATTGAAACAAGTGCCAGCTGCTGATCCTGAAAAAATTCAATCCTTAATAACTGCTGGATTTACCATAAAAAAGTTATCCCAAAACAGTAATTTTTTAGAAGTCAGCTACCGGGATTCTATGGACTGTGCGCAACTTAAAAAGTTGGGGTCCATCCAGTCACAAATCTCCTGGTTGAATTTAAGTCAAATAGGATTAAGCAGTGATTGTTTGGAGCATTTAAAAGACTTCTCCAATCTTACCCGTTTAAAAATAGCTTATAATCCAATTGATAATGAAGGCTTATCCTTCTTAAAGGACTTGAAGCATTTAGAGTCCCTCAATTTGTATGGGACTCTGATTGATGAAAGTGGTCTTTCCTATCTGGAAGGACTAGACCGCCTTCAGTATCTTTATTTGGGGCAAACCAAGGTAGATTCTAGTGCGATGGAACAATTAAAGGTAAAATTTCCAATAGCGGATGTGCTATTGGATTAATCCTTATTCGCCGCCTTACAAGTTTCAATTTGTTGTTTGACCGTAGCTAAAGTCATTTTGGCCGTTTCAATATCTGGCATGTAAAGGGTCATTTTGTTGGCAAACTCCAGGTCCGATTCATCTTCATAAAGACTAATGATCTTTTCATTAAAATTAGTACTGAGATCTATCTGGACATTCGTTCCTTTTAGAAGGATTTTGATGTTCTTTTCAGCAAGGTCGTGCCAGTTGAATTCGTGCTGTACGGTCGTTGTCTTTTTACCACTTTTTGTAAGTGTAAAGAGCCCTTTACAAGCATTATCTTTTACGGCGCCTAATTCTTGATTTAGCTCCGGGTCAACGGTGCTGATTTTTTGTAAGGCCTCTCCTAGCCAGTCCATATCTTTACCCATGATTTCTCTTTGGCAAGATTTGATAGCACTAGGAAGCAAATGAGCAATTAATCTAGCGGATTCTACGCTAGGTGCAATAAAGTCAACTTGATTGGTATAACTTTTTATTTCACCGTCTTTCCGATATTGAATGTATTTTAAAGATTGCCGCGTCTTGACATTGACTTCCAGCCCATTTTTACCTTTTTCAACAAAGATATTATTGGCATCTAAGTCTTCTAAATGAAAAGCAAAAGCTTCTGCACTTGAAGTTTTTTCACCTTCAAGTGCTATTTGATAAGTCGTTGCGCATTGATCTTCTAGGGTTTGAGTCAATTGTTCATCATCGGCATTAAAATCTATCATCGCCTCGGCTAATAAAGGCATTACCTTTTGGCTACTATCCACAGTAGGCATCCGTTCGACCAATTTAGTTTTATAGAATGGTATAGCATTTTTGAACACTTCAGCCGCTAATTTAGTCGCACCAGGCGATTCGAAGTAAACATTCAGACTAGAAACGAATTCGTTTTTCCCTTCCTCATCAAATACTTCCATAAAAGGTAATTTCCGGTTGGTTTCCAGAACCAAGTAAACTTCCGTTCCTTTGACTTTAAAAGCAATTGCTTTATCATTAAGGTCTCCAAAACTGAATCGAAAAGTCTCCACAGCTCCCTGTTTTTTACTGGTACTAATGGTTTGAATTAAATCATAACGATCCACGGCTTCTTCATCTGATTCCAAGGTTTGCGTAATACTTTTGTCGCCTATATCAATAGACTGAATATTATCAGCAATCCAAGCACTTAGTGTGGCAAAATCTTGTGTAATGTCATTATCTTCTTCCCAGAGTGCTTTAGCTAGGGGTACTGCTGCTTCAAATAAGGGTTCAAGTGCACGGGCATTATCTACTTCTTCGGTATAAACCTTGAGCTGGTCTTCGTAGCCTTTAGGCTCGCCGTCTAGCTCGTAATAAATAAGATCTTCTCCACCAGTCTTGAGCTCCACTTTCATTTCTGAATTAGAGCTGGTTCTGCGAATCAAGCGTGGATTTAGGAAAGCTAAATTAAAGGTATAAGTCATTTGTTTGACCTGCCCTTTTTTATTGGTTTGGTCTACTGTAAAAGTGATCAAATAGGGTTTATCTTCATCGTAAGTCCAGCTTTGATCATAGGTGAATTTATTAAATGCAGCGGAACTAATATTTTCTTCAATGGCTTCTAGTTTTTCAACTAAAGCTTCTTTTTG
>CAXIDD010000597.1:0-3599 GCA_964021975.1 uncultured Saprospirales bacterium
GAACGAACAGGGTTAGCAAAAGCACCACCACCTGGTACCGTATTCTGATTGGTACGAGATGCAGCGATCCGTACATCAAACTCTAACCAATCTGTCGCTTCTGTTGTCAAATTCAAACGAGTTGATAGACGATCAAAATCTGTAGAGATAATGGTACCTTCATTTTCCTGGTAACCACCAGAGAAAAAGTAACGAGTTTTATCATTTCCTCCACTGATAGAGAAGTTAGCGGTTGTAAAAGTACCCTGCTGAGTAATTTCATCAAACCAGCTGGTGTTGTTGTTGACATTAATGTTATTGTCTGCAAAAAACTGATCAACAGTTGCTTCTGTCGCTCTACCCGCGTTAATAATTCCTTCTCTCATTACTTCTAAATACTCCTCAGTATTTAAAGGCTGTAATTTGTCAGAAAGAGAAACGTTAGAAACTCCTGACTGGATATTGAAGTTAATTTTTGGCTTCCCTCTAGATCCTTGTTTAGTGGTAATAATGATTACCCCATTGGCAGCACGAGAACCATAAATAGAAGTAGCCGAAGCATCCTTCAATACCTGGACATCTTGGATATCCTGTGGGTTAATCCCAGAAAGTGGTGTAGAAGTCGTAGACTCATTACCAATACCTTCATTGATCACTGGAATACCATCGATTACGTAAAGTGGGTTGCTACCAGCGTTGATTGATCCCAAACCACGGATACGAACATTCTGGAATGCTCCAGGTTGTCCTGATCCTTGATTCACCTGTACTCCTGCTACGTTACCCGCTAGGGATTCCGCAAAGGTAGCACGCGGTGCTTGAGCAATTCGCTCGATTGGTGCGGTAGACGCCGCTCCAGTATAGGTAGAACGGAGTTGATTACCATACCCAGTCACAACGACCTCATTCAACATCTGGTTGGCAGTTGTCATTTCGACCGTCATTTGAGTTTGATTCCCAACAGTAATTTTTTTCTCATCCATACCTGTGTAGGAAAAGACCAAAACATCTGTTGGATTAGCTGTAATTTCAAAGGTACCATCGATGTCGGTTACGACGCCAGTAGTAGTACCCTCAACGAGGACAGTTACCCCGATAAGTGGCTCTCCAGTATAGTCTGAAACGACACCAGTCACCGTTGTTTGAGCCATGGCTATGCTAAGACTCGCAAAAAAAAGTGTGATTAGTAACGAAAAATGCTTCATCATTGAGCGTTTTTAGTGAATAAGTGATTTCAAGAGTTCCTGCTTCATGCAGGAATTCTTAATGTGATTAATAGAATTTCAAAAAATTTTACTTTGATATAAATAAGGTTTATAGCTTTCAATAATAAGTTCCGTTTATGCAATACATTGGCAGTCGAATCAGGTGATTTGATTCGATTCTCAATGCTTAATCAATATTTATACCACTCTAACTGAGGCTTATGGGTTTTAATCACTGGTTCAGTCTGTGCAATACTTTCCCAGTCGAATCGGGTAATTTGATTCGATTTATTAAATGTTTACTTATAATTTCGTACAGTTTTAGCTGAGACTTACAGTTATTAAATGCTCAGTTTATAAGTGTGTGGAATAGATAGACTTCAATGATTCCAGTAGGCACCGAAATTCAAAATACTTATAGGTAAGTGCCTTATTAACACTACCTATCAGTTGGCTAATTGAGGAAATCCTCAGTAATTCGTTTCACAGTCGGAATAATTATAAAGTCTATCAAACTCTACGTAATAATATCGTTTAAGCACGCCTAAACGCTGCATCAAAAATAACAATAAGCAGTTTTTCCATAGTTTTATCGTTTAGTGGCAAGATTGTAGAGATCAATGATGAAAATATAAAGATAAAATACTCATTTTTTTTTAACTAAGCCTGTACCTTAGCTTTATCTAAAAAAATAACAATGAAGACAACGGACATTTTGCCCCTACTATTTCTTTTGTTTTTCTCAGCCAGTTGTTCCGATGATAGTGGCGAGGAAATGTCCGTCATTCAAGTGGTCGCTAAATATGAAACCAACAGGGATTGGACCTACGAAGGAGATACCATTCAATTTACAGACCTAAGTACTGGAAATGCAAATTCTTGGAAATGGACTTTTGATGGCGGTACTCCGGCTACTTCAACCGAACAAAACCCAAAGGTGGTTTATAACACTGCCGGAACATTTGGAGTCAGTTTCACCGTCTCTAATGGGGATACCGAAGGAGGTAGAAGTAATATTAATCAAGTAGAAGTAAGAGAGATAAATGGCCCACCCTATGAAGGTACTGCGTGGATTGAAGGAGGAATGTTTACAGAAGACGATCCAAGCATTTATCAATCCATCAAAGAGGCAGGTCAAGATTTGCGATTAGTATATGATCGACGCGATGATTCTTGGTCAGAAATTAACGCCCGAATTTTTGAGGCGACCTTTGAAGGAGGAAAAACCATTGACATGCAAGTCAACCCCGAAATAGGTGCTGCTGCTGCAAGAACTTACGCAGAGCAGTATGCCAGATATGTCGGACAGGTACCTAGATTTTTACTCAAGGATGTTGAAACGGTGACTATTCACGATGGATTGGCCAACTTTGGTGGAGGTAATGGTGGTATTGATGTGTATCTTGAACAGGGAGAGGTTTATCTTTCTGTTAATGTCATGGAAGAAATCATGTTTCACGAAGCTGCTCATGTAACTATCCAATATTTACAAGATGATGATTCTTATTTGTCCGCTAGGCGAAAAGATCCTACCTATCTTTCTACCTACGCACGTGATAACCTTAATCGGGAGGACGTTGCAGAAAGTATTGCGCCATACCTGGTCTATCGTTATTATCCAGAGCGTTTGCATGAGGATATGAAATATGTTTTCTCAAAGATCATTCCCAACAGGATAGCCTTTTTTGATCAACAGGATTATGATATTTATCCCTTAAAAAAATAGACTCTTCCCAATTTCACCGCTAAGAAAAAGACAGCCCTAGCCATTCCTGGCTAGGGCTATCTTTTTGGAAATCATACTTGGACACGTTACAGTGTAACGTATCTACTAGGATTTTGGGCGTTTTAATTTGACCCCCATTTTTTCTTTGGTTTGCAAGGTCTTATTGAATTGCTCCACCTTCTCTTCGATGTTTTTATCAATTTCCACCTTAAGCTCAAGCCATTCTTCTTCTAGATCTTTCCATCTAGTTTGGGCGGCTTCATTAGGACGACCTTCGCGGCCACCTGAGATATAACCATCTGCTCCGGTAACATAACCATAAGTTTCCACCAATTGGTTGTCTAACTTCGGTGCGAAACGAATGGGATCTTGCCCACTTTTATTTTTTGTCTGCATCAAAGTCTGTTCATAAGAAATTAGTTCTTTGATGATCTCGTCCGCCATTTGCTCGATTTCAGTTATTTCAGATTGATCTTTCAACCAAGAAACTTGCTTTTTAACCGAGCGGATTTCTCCAATTTTTTCGTGTACTTCGTTGATGGCATTACGGATCGTTAAGCCTAATAATAACTGCGCTTCATAATCTTCGGCAGTGTTGGCATCTTCGATTCTAGGGTCTTCTTTTACTTCTACTTTTTGGGTAAAGGTCTGATCCCCGTAACTCATTTTCACATCGTACATTCCTGGAG
>CAXIDD010000598.1:0-3598 GCA_964021975.1 uncultured Saprospirales bacterium
GAAAATTTTAGTATAGATATTCATTTGTTCTTTAGTTAGGGTAATCAATAAAGTCCTTCAAAAAACCATGCTTAATAAGCTCTTTTTCGCTGGGTGTAAGCGTGCATCAATGTACCACATTTATATATTGATTCAATGATTGGATCGACTTTTCAGGTTGTTTCTAAAGATGAAAAATCCCCTTGAATATACAAGGCTGGTCTTTTACTTCTAATTTAATGCGTACTTTGTTAGAAGAAAACGAAGAACGAAAAACAAAAAATGAGGAATAAATATACTTTTACAAGCTGGAGTTTTTTGCTGCTCGTCAGTTTGTTACTTTGGACCTGTAATACTGCTCCAATAGAGGAGCCAATTTCAGAAACCAGACAAACCATCCCACTCCAGGAGATTAAAAAAGCGGAAGTGGCAGCCTTAAATAGTGATCTCGTAGCAGGGAAGTTAACCATGGATGTAGGCTTAATTATACCTTCTAATTTTCATCCTGATTATAAATTGGTTACTGCAGAGAAGCTGTTGGACGGTATTAAATCTGCCAAAGAGATTTACCAAGAAGTAGACGTACAAATCAATGTGCTTTGGCTAAAAACGGGAGCATTCGCAGAAGATCACCTGGCCATCAAAGCCAATGAAACGCCCGCTATGCCAGGCATCAGGCATCTCCAAGCCTATGAACGCATGTGGAGAGCCAATGGTAAGCTTACGGCTCAAACCCAAGCTACTTTTGAAAGTGTTATCGAACCTCATCCCGACAATCACCGGACCCTATACATTGTAGCACTCGAAGAAGTATTCTTTTCTTTTTACGCAGAATTAGAGTCAGCAGATTATGAGTTATTGGTTAGTCCTACCAGTGGATTTTCCTTCCCTCAATATATTTATGGACGCCATATGCCCAAACACCTAAGGGGAATTATCTCTATTTCCAATCTCACCATTGGACCCAATCGGTTTAAAACCGTAGCGCATGAGATCGGTCATAAAGTTATGAATGTAAGTCATGAGTATAAGGATATTAAACCTGAATTTGAGGTTTTTGGAGAAGGTGGACTAATGATTTATGGGGCAGGCACGGAGATCCCAAGCGGTGCTGCAGGTCTATGGCATAAAGAACGCCTGTCCGTATCCCCTTTTGTTTATAGATTGAATGACCAAGGCGAGAAGGAATGGAATCCACCTTATGAACAGAATGGTTATTATTATGATCCTGTTTATAAAGATTTTATAATTCGATAAAAGCTAAACCTGTCTAATGCAGGTAGATTCAAATACCCTCTAGGTAAGAGTATGTTTAAATATTGTTTTTGAAGCCGAAAATGTTCAGGTTAAGGTTCTCAGTTGGCCAAAGGATAATTTTAAACATACTCTAATTCTGTGAATTACTTGCTTACCTTTACAACAAATAAATAGGGCATGACCACATTTTCAGAATTAGGAATAAGTAAGGCTTACATAAAAGGATTAAAGGAACTCAATATCATCCATCCAACGGAAATTCAATTAGCAGTGATTCCTGTACTTTTAGAGACGGAAACGGATTTAATTGGCCTGGCACAAACGGGAACTGGAAAGACAGCAGCTTTTGGCTTGCCTATTTTGAATACTATTGATGCCAGCCAGGCCCAAGTGCAAGGCTTAATCATTGCCCCAACACGGGAACTGGTACAACAAATAAAAAAGCAGCTTTTCAAATTTACAAAATACATCGATCAAAAGATCTTTGTAGAAGGTGTTTACGGCGGGGAGAAAATTGAACGGCAAATAAAAGCTTTAGCCAGACCCACGCACATTGTGGTGGCTACTCCAGGACGTTTACTGGATCTTATTGAGCGTAATGCTGTAGATATTAGCAATGTGAAAACGCTCATCCTTGATGAAGCGGATGAAATGTTGAGTATGGGTTTTAAAGAAGATTTAAATAAAATCCTAAAGTATAATACCTATCAACGAAATACTTGGCTGTTCTCGGCTACTATGCCACAAGAGATCAAACGGATCATTAAAACCTACATGTCAGCTGATGCCATCCGGATTGAAGTCAACAAAAATGCTTTAGTCAACAAAAATATTTCCCACTATTTTATCAATACCCAAATTCAGGACAAAGTAAATGTTATTGTCAGACTGCTTAAGAGAAGAGAAAAAGATAGAGGTATTATTTTTTGTAGAACGAAAGCTGGTACAAAAACCTTAGCCAAACAACTGCAAAGCAAAGGTTTTGCGGTTGGTGCATTAGAAGGAGACATGCATCAAAAAGAACGCGATAAGGTAATGCGTGCTTTTAAGAATGAAAACCTTCAGGTCTTAGTGTCCACCGATGTTTCGGCTCGGGGGATCGATGTGAATAACCTCGCCTTTGTACTGCACCATCAATTGCCAGATTATTTAGATTATTATACACATAGAAGTGGAAGAACCGCCAGAGCAGGTAAAACTGGACAATCCATTGCTTTGATTATTCCCGGTGAAATGCAAAAATTGATGAAGACCCAAAACGCATTAGGAATCAAATTTAAGGAAATGGTGATGTGATATTATCAATAAAATATTGGAAATGGAAAAAGATACTTTTAAATTAAGACCCACAGACGAATTTATAGAATTAATCAAATTGCTGAAACTCAAACAAATCGCACAAAGCGGAGGTCATGCCAAAATAATCGTTGAAGATGGCTTGGTCCAGGTGAATGGCGAACAAGAATTCAGGAAAAGAAAGAAATTGAGGCCTGGGGATGTGGTCCAGCTGGAAGCAATAGAAATAGCTATCCTTAGATAAGCAATGTAACGGCGAATTCATTCGACGATTAGAGTTATTGGGTAAGCCAATAGAACACACCGCAAGCAAAAAGATTTAAATTACATAGCTTCTTAAAAATAAGGCTTTATAAAAATTATAGACAGATGAATGAAAAAAAAGGAACTATCCTAAACCTAGGCCTAATCATAGGGGTTATTGGCTTCCTGGCCGGAATTGGCTTACTTTTTAGCGAAAGCTGGATGATTGGTGTTTTTGGTTCCATCGCCAGTGCGGGAATAGCCATCAAAAGCTACCAGGATAGGAAAACCTTAAAAGAAGCTCTTCAACAAAATAAGGAAGAAAGCTAAGCCATAACACTACTCAACCTTAAAATGAAAGGCCCTATAAAGCGATTTGGCCTTATGCCTAAAACTACATTATCCAAAAATGAAATCCAAGAATTGGTGAAATACATCTACCACGAAGAGCTTGAAACCCCAAAATGGTTTCCCGAACATTTTGAAGAAGAACATGCTGTAAAATAGGAAAGCAGGAACAACCAATAAGGAAATTACGATTCATATGATCATTGTAAATAGAATTAAAATCTTGGTGTTTTTAGGAGTAATTCTAATCTCAGACTATAGTTATTCGCAAAATGCCCCTTTTGAAATATCTATTGAGCCCCTTACAATTGTAGGATTAGGAGGTATACAGTCTTATGCATTTGGTCAAGCCAATGGCAAATGGTTGATTCTTGGAGGTCGTTTAGATGGTTTACATAGAAGACAACCCTGGGCTTCTTTTGATATTGCAGGTCACAATAATCAGCTTATTGTGGTAGATCCAGTATCATCCCAA
>CAXIDD010000599.1:0-3596 GCA_964021975.1 uncultured Saprospirales bacterium
ATAATGCACAAAGTGTCCAGCATCACCACTGTAAAGTAACATGCCTTTGGAGACTGATTGGATGACATCCGTCCAGCGCTTGACACGGTGGGCCATCTTGGTACGGAAAACAATCTCTTCATCAAATTCCTTGCTACGTAGATGCTTTGGATAATCAAAACGCCCTCCTGTAATCATATGCACTGGAATATCAGGTAAGGGCTTGGTGTGAATCTCTGCAAAGTCATTGGCGCGCTGCTCTGCTAGCACTTTGCTTTCTGCTTTTATGGAAGGTGGTGCGCCTTCCTGCCGCTTGGCACCTTTGGCCTCAAGTTGTGCCAACCAATCGTCGATTTGCTGCTCGCTCCAATCGAGCGGTTTGTAGTAGGCTCTTTTGTTTGCCTGGGTTTCGGTAAAATCAGCCGGATCAATGATGATCAATCCGGCGAGTGTTTCTGGGTAGTAATTGGCAAAACCGCGTACATATAGGCCTCCCAAAGAATGTCCGACTAAAACGTAAGGTGGCTCCACTTCTAAATGCTGCAAAAGTTGGATGAGCCGATCTGAAACAAATTTAATAGTGGGTTCTACACCATTAGCTTCTGATTCACCAATGCCTGGCCGGTCGTAGCTTACTACTGGAGCGTGTTGAGCGGCTCCCTCCAGAATACGATTCCAGTGGCCCATCGGTGTACCGAGACCACTCTCAAAAACCAGGACGGGCTGGCCCTCGGTACGATTTTCTAGCCCGATGGTATTGATCCAGATTTTGGTACTGTCTAAGGTGACAAAGCGTTGTTGGGCAAAGCTGCTTAAGCTGAAAAGTAGGCCGAAAAAAAGTAAGATTAATTTCATTGAATTTGATTTTAATCTAATCTAAACTTAAACAGAGACTGCTTCGTACTAGAGACTGCTTTGCCATTCTTCATAGCTGGTTTCCATTCGATATCAGAAATAACGGTAGAAATTTCTTTTTCAATCAAGGCTTTCAATTCCTTCGTTTGGGATGCGCTAAGTTTATTGTTGGCCTTTTCCTCCGTTCTATATCCGGTGACGACTAGTTCGTTTTCAGGATCACCTTTATAAGGTAAATCAAATCTCATATTCTTTAAATCACCATTTTGACCAATTGTGAAAGTAGCTGTAAACTGCCCTGTGATACTATTAACTCTTGCTTCTTTTGGATACTTAATGGCTCTGCCAACCGTATTATAAAAAGCTTCCATAGCTTGATCACTACCAAATTCTTCATGAATGACGTAGGCTGGTTGATCTACTTCTGCCTCAGGAAAAATGGAAGTTTGTTCAAGGGACTGATTATCGACTACGTCTGTACAACTCACAATAATGAATCCTAAAAGTAAGCTCAGGGCAATGGTATGATAAAAACGCCAGGACTGTTTGTTTTTTGGTTTGCACATCATGTCAATTCTGTTTTTTAGTGGTGATGAAAATAAGTTGGGGTGCCAGGACATAGTGGACGCTATAGAGCCCTGGATCAGTAATTTGCCGTATTGTTTTAGCGAGAAGCATTGAAGTACACCTTCGTCTACTTCGTATTCTTGTACTTGCTCTTGAAAGTGCTGGAACAACCATTGTAATGGATGGAACCAGAAAAAAATATGACCTAATAGCAGCGGTAAACGCTCCCATTGATGGCCTTGCTGTAAGTGTGTTTTTTCGTGTAAAATGGCCATTTCGGTTGAGACACGATTCATCGCGTCTCCATCACTATTTAATGGAAGGAAAATAGTATTAAAACCAGCCATCGGTGTTCTAACTTGCGCATGTTGAATCACTGAATACCCTTCGAAACTAGATTCTTTCCCATGTATCCGCCAATGTCGAAGCAATAAGAAACTGCGCATCATACGTATGACCAATCCTAGGCAGATAGCTAAATAAGTACTCATTAATATCGTTTGCCAATTCCAAAAAGTGGCTGTATTCGTCTCAACCACATCTATCAACGGATTCACTAAAAACGGACTACTAGCAATTTGATTACCAAGTGTGTAGCTTTCAATGGTAGTATTTTCGAACACCGTAGGCAGTAAAGGCAGCACCAAGCCCAAGACATAGGCCGCTAAAAGAAAATAACGTTTTAGTGGCCAATTATCATTTTTCCCTAGGGCTAGAAAATAGAAGAGTAATAAAAGGCTCCAGATGGCAGATAGCCGGATTAGGAATAGAAAATCAAAGCTTACTATCATTGGTCTAGCTTTTTCATTAGGTCAGTAATTTCATCTAGGCTTAGATTTTCTTTTTTAATGAGGTGGGCCATGACCTTTTTGGGGGAGTTGCCAAAAAACTTCTGTAGTACTTTGGATAAAGAACCTTTCCCATAGTCTTCTCGGCTAATTGTTGGTTCGTAAACGAAGGTCCTTCCGTATGTCTCGTGTTGGAGATAACCTTCTTTGTCTAATGCAATCACTACCGCAGATACGGTACTATGTGGTGGCTTTTTTCCCGTCCTTTTTTCGATCTCATTGCGAAGGTCACCAACGGTACAGCGGCCAATATCCCAAATCAGCTGCATTATATCTTCTTGAGCTTTCGTTAAGTCACGCATTTTTTAATTATTTAACGTAAAAATACGTTATAGGTTTAAATAATGCAAGGCTTTTCTTAGGGGAACAATCATTTTTATGATAGAATGCTTAGATTTAAGATGTGGTTATTTATTTTAATAAATTGATAATCAGTGTTTTATTGTGGTTATGATTTGAAATCAATTTTTTAGTGTTAAATACTATGAAGTTGAGGAGAGGAAAAGTGTAGAAGTTCCTGCTTTAACTCTTCGACTCCTCAACTGCTTCGAAATAGCCGAAATATTGATTTTATAAATGCCTCATTGATAAATTATCACACAATATCTAGCTTAGAATAAACTAAATAATTCATGCTGTGTTAAAAAGACAAACATATTTATCAAACCATTAAACAAAACGATTTATGGCTTTTCAACTTCCCGATTTACCTTATGCTCAAGATGCGCTAGAACCTAACATTGATGCCCGTACAATGGGAATCCACCATGGTAAACACCATGCAGGTTATACTAAAAAGCTTAATGCTGCCATCGAGGGGACGGATCTTGCAGGAAAGACCATCGAAGATATTTTAGCGAATGTTTCTGCTGCTTCTACCGGTGTACGCAACAATGGTGGTGGTTTTTATAACCATAGCTTATTTTGGTCTGTGATGTCTCCAAATGGAGGTGGAGCACCTACTGGCGCGGTAGCTGCGGCGATTGATGAAGCATTTGGTTCTTACGATGCTTTTAAAACCGAATTTGCTGCTGCTGCGGGTACACGTTTCGGTTCTGGTTGGGCATGGTTGTCCGTTGGAGCAGATGGCAAATTATTTGTTAGCTCTACACCAAACCAAGATAATCCTTTAATGGATGTAGCAGAGCACCAAGGAACGCCCATTCTAGGTATTGACGTATGGGAGCATGCTTATTACTTGAATTACCAAAACCGTCGTCCAGATTATGTGTCTGCGTTCTTTAATGTAATCAACTGGGATGAGGTGAACAAACGTTTTGCTGCAGCAAAATAATTACTCCCGCATTGTAAAGACGTTGCATTGCAACGTCTCTATTTTGTGTTTTA
>CAXIDD010000600.1:0-3586 GCA_964021975.1 uncultured Saprospirales bacterium
TAATCCTTGAAAATGGAGAAGTCGTTAAAGTCGGAAGGACCTACTTAGAAAGTATCAGAAAGTTGATTATTTAATCCTTACTTATTATTATTTTTACCACGCGATGCATCACCCCGTAGCCATGCGAAGCATCGCGTGGCTACGGGGTGATTTGCCCCTGTTCTTTTAGGGCTGTCTTTAATTTACTGTATTCTAAATTTTGTACCGCTTGATCCTTCTCTATTGCTTGACAGGCAATCATCGCCGCACTTTGCCCCAATACCATAAACACAGGCTCCATCCGGATGGAACCAAAGGCGATGTGACTGGCGCTGAGACAGATTGGAACCACTAGATTGGTGCATTCCTCTTTTTTGGGCACTAATGACCGATAACTAATGGGATAGGGTGCTTTGACATAAGCCTCGATATTTCCTTCATTGGATACAAAGCCTTGAGCATTTACGTAGCGTTTGATGTTGTGGGAATCCATCCCGTAAGCTGCCATTCCGATTGGATCTGGTACTACTTCGATGCTTTCACAGTTTTTTTGAGTCATTACATAGTCGCTGATCATACGACGCGCTTCTCGGATATACAGCTGTTGCTGCCAGCCGTCTTCCCGTTCGTATTCATCTTTGCAAGTACCCCATCTTGATACCTGGTCCCGCACTTTTTGAGGAATCCGCGGATGATTGGCTAGGGTCCACATCAAGCCTTGTTGGTATTGACGATGCCGTTCAATAATTCGTTCCCGTTCTTCGTAGGAAGCTTCTGGATAATCCCAATTTTGACCGATGAAATCTGTTGAAAAGCCCTTTTGGTTGTTGGTATCTGTTTTACGGTTGGGCATAGCTGAGTTAATCCAGGGGACTAAACGATCACCATAGGAATACATTTCTTCAATTGGTCCTTTGGCAGCTTCATAATTCCGAAAAAGTAACTCATAATCGAGCTCCTGATAATTCTCTGGCTTTTGAAAAGGGATACGATTTTCAGGGTGATCAGTTAAGGTCATGCGAAAACAGTAGGCTTGTACGCCTTTATCCGCTGCTCCATCAATGCCAGGACCTCCTGCCTTAATAAAGGGAAGCAAGCCGCTGGTAGAATCTCCTTTTACGATATATGGATCAACCCCTTCTATAAAATTATGATAGGTACTATTATTTGAATTCGTCCCCGATAATGTTTTACTAAAATCGTTGGCCTGAATACCATTTAGTGATTCTCCATATTGAGCATTTGCTTCTCTACCAACGGTGTAGGAAACACCCGATGCAGCCATAAGATCACCTTCATAAGTGGCGTCTATAAATACCTTACCAAAATAGGCTTCTCCGGATTCCATAGAAATAGACCGAATGGTCTTATCGATTTTTGCTACCCCTTCTACCCTATCTAAACGCTGATTGTAGACTACCCTAATAGCAGGGTTAGCAAGCATGGCCTGAAAAACCTGCAAAGCGGCTGAGGGCTCAAAAGTCCACATGGCATCCTCTCCGGAATCTGTTTGAGTCTGTCCACCGTCTTTGTATTCAGCAGGTTTTTGCCAAGTCCAATTGGTGGTGTCTTGATAGTATTTTTTAATATTTTGATAAAATTCGCGGGCAATTCCACCGATTACCTGCTTGTTACCGATATCAGTTTGACCAAGACCGCCAGTTGTTAAGCCCCCCAGGCGATTACTAGGCTCAATAAGTATTACCGATTTCCCTAATCTAGCCGATTGGATAGCAGCGGTAATACCAGCAGAAGTACCGCCATAAATGACTACATCTGCGGTATTTAAAGCCTCTTTAGGCTGGCAGCTACATAATAAGGTGATAATAATAACAAGCGGGAAAGTCACTATTTTAAGATAAGATTTAATCATATTTTGGATTGCCTTTTATTGGCGACCTAAAATAGCATTTTTCAGCTAAATGACTCATCAGTTACGCTTTTTACAAGTAAATTTCCACAAGGGAAAGTGAACAGTCTCAGCGGGATCTACCCATTCTCCCAACCATTTAAAGCCACTTTCCTCTATATCGTAAAAGGATATTTTATAAAAGCCGTCCATTCCATTGGGGGCTTTATTCGGTCGGTATAAAATTATTTTCCCTGCTTCTACTTTGGTACCCTCCCAGGTAGGCAATGTACTAACGTTTGAACTAGAAGAGTAGAAATGTACATACCACTTGGAACTATCCGCTACAAATTGGCGAATACTCCCAGAATGTGTCCCATCTGCTTTGAGCGATTCATCTTGTACTGCCATACCATTCATAATGTATTTGAAGCGCCATAAAGTAGCAACGGGATCATTCCAGGTCTGATCTTGCTTCCTGGTTATGGACTCACAATCGCACTCCCCAATTAGTGGAGCCCAATCTTTGATTTCCTGAGGAGCATCAGGATTGGGCAAACCAAATGGATGCTCGGCAGAAGGTTCGTAGAGAAATGATAATGGGGCTTGCCCAAACGTAGGAATGGATAGGAAAGCGAAAGTCAAAATTAGCGTACAAATTTTAGTTGAGTCCATCAATTGCGTTTTTATGTAGTCCATTAATTAGACTACAATAGTAGACGCTTTCCCAATCATTGTCTAGGACTTTGCAGGGAGTACGGGTATCTATGCAGGGAAAGGATTAAGATTATTTTGGGTTTAGGGCCAAGCTACTTGAGTTGATCCAATGGTTAAAGTATAACCATTGGTATCCCCTCGCGATTTTTGATAAATATCACATTAGTAATTGATCAAGATCATTTCGTCTAACCTAAGTCAAGACTAATTTAGGATCATTGAATACACAATAAATTCATTGTTATGAGAAAGATAAAGTGTTTGAGTTAGACCTAACAAGCGTTTCCATCAGATTCTATTTTGATGGCCATAGTCATTATGAGAAATCAGACTATCTCAGTAATAAAATCTAATAAGGATTTAAAAAAAGTAAAAATGAAAAGCCAATATAGTATCCTAATATTTGTGAGTCTTGCTCTTTTTAGTGCCTGTTCTTCTTCTAAAATAATCAGTGATATAGGTCAAGGCATAGATTTTACTCAATATAAAACTTATACCTGGTCTACTGTAGAAGACCCAATCAATAGAAATTTCCCTCAATACGATAATTCTCTAAATAGGGAAAGATGGAAAAATTCGATTGATGTGGCAATGCAAAATCAGGGTTATATTTTAGCAGAAGATGAGGCAGATCTTGAAGTAGATTTTCACTTACAATTTGAACACAATGTGGTTCCCTCTCGAAGCCACGAGGATGATTGGGAAAATACTTCTGTCGACCTCAAACCAAGTTATTCCTATCAATATGATCGGGGAATAGTGACGATCCACTTGGTTGACTTGAAAAAGAATCAAATCATTTGGCAAGGTCTTGCTACAAAGGTAATTGACCTAAGAGTACTCGAAGAAGCTGAAGCGAATATTCAAAAAGTAGTCGATAAAATCTTTAAAAAATTAGCATTGCAAATAACTAGTTGAGCCTTGCTTTAAGCTATTTTCAAACTAGCCTTAATCTTAGGGATCCTACTAGTAGCTATCTGCAGACTTTGGCCATTTTTCAGTCTCACGTGGGGCTTTTGAGTGAACGTTAGTGTGTCGATA
>CAXIDD010000601.1:0-3570 GCA_964021975.1 uncultured Saprospirales bacterium
CTCCGATTTTTGTTATTCTTATAATCTCTAAAGATAAACTCGCCTAAACCTTGAAGGCTACTGTAAAAGGCTTTCCCATTATTAGCTCTCGTGAATTGATCTACAAACTGTACCAAATAAGGATCTTGGGCAATCATAAAAGTGGTAATTGGCACATTATTTTTACGACAGCGTTGAGCCAAATTGAGGGTACGATTCACAATTTTACGATCGAGACCAAAGCTATTCTTAATGTATTTCTTCCCTTTTTTGATACAAGTTGGTTTCCCATCCGTAATCATAAATATCTGTTTATTAGGATTTCTACGCTTACGCAAAATATCCATAGCCAGTTCTAGTCCTGCTACCGTATTAGTATGATAAGGGCCTACTTTTAGATAAGGCAGGTCCTTAATTTCGACTTGCCATGCGTCATTACCAAATACAATGATATCTAAGGTATCTTTCGGGAAACGAGTGGTGATGTATTCCGATAAGGCCATCGCCACTTTTTTAGCGGGTGTGATTCTATCTTCACCATATAAGATCATGGAGTGAGAAATATCGATCATTAGGACCGTACTCATTTGAGCCTGATAGAAGGTTTCATAAACCTCAAGATCATCATGGGTCAATTTAAAATCATCAATTCCATGGTTAATATGGGCATTTTTTAAGGATTCCGAGATGGCTAATTTATCCAATTTATCTCCAAATTCATAGGGTCTTCTTTCAGAAGCGTACTCATCTCCACGGCCACCGTGCTTAGTACTGTGATTGCCGCGTTTGGTTTTTTTAATTTGTCCAAAAATATCTTCCAATGCCTTTTGGCGCAAGGCTATTTCCATTTTAGCGGAAGGAACAAAATTAGGGTTCTTTTCATCTTGCTGCTGGATATAGCCCTTATCAATTAAGTCCTGGATAAAGTCTCCCATGCTATAGGATTCATTAGTAAGGTTGTATTCTTTATCCAATTCAGTCATCCAGGATAATGCTTCACTAACTTGCCCTGAAGTGTAAACCAATAACTCCTGAAAAATTTTCAGTAAACGCTCAAAATCAGACCCCTCATGTTTGCCAGGTACATAATCAGAAAATCTCCAGCCTATCATATATTTACTTATTGAAATTTGAATGCAGTGGCTCCGGCATTAAAAACCGAGAGCAAATAATTTCCTTAAAGGAACAGAAAAGTCTACGAAATAGTTGTCTACAAAAATGCTAATTGAAGCTAATCAATACGACAACACTTGGCCAATTCCAGGTAGTTTGGACGATCAGAAGCTACCTTGTGGATAAAGCTTTCTTTTATATCATTTTGGAAAATGACAAAAACACCTGGCATTTGGAATCCGTCTCCTAATTGAGGGCCAACTCCATGCCCATCTACTACCCCAGCAGAGAAACCACGAATCCAGGATTGCAAACCAAAAAGCTGATTAAAATTTCCTTTCAACAAACCGAAACTTCTGTAGTACTTTTTCTCTGGGTCACTAATGTGAACGGCATTTCCCAGATCATAGCGATTGAAGTACCGTTCGGCGGTTCCATTATCGGTCATGTGGACAAAAATCAATTTGGACCCCATGGCTTCAATATTGGTCCGTTCTTTAGAAATATCCGCTAGGGCTTCTCTACAGAAGGTACAACCAAAATGACGCAGAAATACTAGTAACACGGGTTGCTTGTTAGATATTTCTTTTATGGTCTGACCTTCGTTGGTTACCATTTCGCTGAGTACATCCAATTCTATGTTTGCTACTGCCATCTATTTCTGCTATTAGTAGAAGCTCTATAAACTTAAAAAGTTGGTTTTGTTATTGCCAATAACCAAATTCAAACAGCTTCTTAAAAATTAAGCTTTGTTTTTAAACGTCAAGTAATTAACCTGGTTCAAAAAATCGGGAATTTTATTCACTTGAAGTTATCCAAAAATAAAAAGCCATCCAAATTTCTTTAAAACTTGAATGGCTTTCCATGAAAGTGTATATCCTAAATCTTCGCCTATAAAGACATTCCCTTGAATACTTCCATAACTTGCTGAACGTGACCAGCAGAATTATCCAAAAGTGCTTTTTCGTCTTCATTCAATGCCAATTCAAGCGTTTGAACGATTCCTGTTTTTCCTAACTTCACAGGAACACCTAGGAAAATATCTGATAATCCATATTCTCCATCTAATCTTGCACAACAAGGGAAAATACGATTTTCATCTCTTACGATAGTCTCTACCATTTGAGCAGCAGCAGCACCTGGTGCATACCAAGCAGAAGTACCCATTAATTTCACTAACTCACCACCACCTTTCTTGGTGCGCTCTACGATAGCATCTAATTTATCATCATCAATTAGCTCCGTTACTGGGATACCAGATACGGTTGTGTAGCGCGGAAGTGGCACCATTGTATCTCCGTGACCACCCATCAAAACTGCCTGAATATCCTTTGGAGAAACCTGTAGTTCTGTTGCTAAAAATGCCCGGTAACGAGCGGTATCTAAAATACCTGCCATCCCGAATACTTGGCTACTAGGTAGGCCAGAGGCCTCATAAGCAGCATAAGTCATTACATCCAATGGATTGGAAACAACGATAATAATAGGATTTTTTGAGTACTCCATGATAGACTTAGTTACCGCGGTAACGATCTTTGCATTCGTGGAGATTAAGTCGTCTCTGCTCATTCCAGGTCTACGTGGAATACCTGCAGTAATTACAACGATGTCAGAATCAGCAGTTAAACTGTAATCTTCCGTACCAGTGATAGAAGTACTGTAATAATCTACGGGTGCTTGCTGCCAGCTATCTAAAGCTTTACCACGGGCCAAATCCCCTTTAATATCTAAAAGTACAACTTCCTTAACGACGTCTTTGTGAGCCAATACATTGGCACAAGTAGCACCTACATTACCAGCTCCGACTACGGTTACTTTACTCATTTCTTAATTTTTTATTTATTGTTTGGTTACCCTGCGAAAACACAGGTTTATGTTGTTCATTAAATTCAACTGCAAATTACGGGAATCTGAAAAACAAATGCTAATGATTGTTTCCTTTTTCCATTGATTTTCATTACCAACGGATCAAAGCTGATCCCCAGGTGAAGCCACTACCGAATGCAGCTAGACAGACTAAAGATCCTTCCTTCACCATTCCTGCTTCCCAGGCTTCACTTAAGGCTATTGGAATAGAGGCTGCCGTAGTATTTCCGTATTTCTGAATATTATTCCAGACCTGATCATCTCTTAGGCCCAGGCGTTTTTGCACAAATTGACTAATCCTAAGATTAGCTTGATGTGGTACGAATACATCTATATCCTCTTTGCTTAATTCAGTAGCAGTAAGTGCCTCCTGAATAACTTCCGGGAATTTTTGTACGGCTAATTTGAAAACAAATTGGCCTTCCATATTTGGATAAAGCTGTCCATTTTCAACCATATGATCCGTAATAAACATGCCACCGTAAGTATCTTTATCAGGATAACCATACTCCACCTCTTCTTGCTGTTTATCTGCATGGTAACCACCATGTGCGCCAGGATTGATGAATGCTAATTTCTCAGCATATGTTCCATCTGAATGCAGATGAGTAG
>CAXIDD010000602.1:0-3565 GCA_964021975.1 uncultured Saprospirales bacterium
TGGATATCACAAAAAAGATGTTCAGTACAGATGGTAGTTTGCGTTCAGATATCTTTCTTGAAGATGGAATGCATTTAAACCCTTTGGGGTATACATTGTGGGACCCAATGATTCAAGAGAAAATACTTAGCCTTCGAGAGTACTAGTAATGCATTTTATACGTCGTTAACCTTTCGTTATATTTTGAGGTGTGCAATGATATTGGTACTTTACTCAACTACTCATTTTTTTTAAAATCAAGCCAATAGTACCAATGAGCCTTAGCAAAAATTACACTGGATACACTTCCTTCCAATACCTCGAAAAAGAAATAGACTATCCTGATTTTGCCTTAGCTTCTGAAATAAACCGAGTCCCTGAATACCTGGTCCCTTTAAATGAGCCGCAGGAAGCCCTAGTCAAAAATATTGTGGAAAATCACATCATGATCTCCATGCATGAGCACTTAGGGGTTTTTCCAGCGGATGTTATGCAAACCCCTCAATACTTACGGAACGGCCGAATGGCTACGGGCTTCGAAGGACTAGCGAACAGTCATTGGGATGCTGTATTTGATAACTTAATGAATGGCTTATGCCGAATTCATTCAAAAAGTGGCTGGAAATGGTCTGAGGTTTTACACGATCTTGGAATGCGACTCTGTGATATTGCCCACCAGGATTTTGTGATTCACTGCAAGGGTGTGGAAGATATTAAAAAGGCACATCGAGAAGGAAAATTAGCATGGATAGCTACCCAAGAAGGAGCTGCGATGATTGAAAATGAATTGGATCGCCTGGATATCCTCTATGGTTTTGGTCTACGTTCCTTAGGAATTACTTATAGCGAATCCAATGCGCTGGGAAATGGACTCAAAGAGAAACGAGATGGTGGCTTAACTGCTTTCGGGCACAAAGCAGTAGAAAGAATGAACAAGCTTGGGATTTTGATCGATTGTTCCCACACTGGAGATGTAACGGCAATGGACACCATCGCCTGTAGCAAAAAACCAATTGTCCTTAGTCATATTGGCGCCCAAGCGATCTGGAATACCAATCGGATGGCACCAGATGATGTCTTAAAAGCCTGTGCCGATAAAGGCGGTGTAATTGGGATTGAAGCGGCTCCACATACTACGCTTTCCAAGGCGAACCCTTCGCATAGTATAGCTTCTGTAATGGATCATTTTGAGTATATCAAAGATTTAGTGGGTATTGACCACGTGAGTTTTGGTCCGGATACCGTCTATGGAGATCATGTCGGCCTACACCATGCCTACTCCAGTGCGCTTTCCTTGAAATCCTCCAAATCCGGTAAAAGTTCCGGGATGGAATACGAGGAAGTACCTTACGTGAAAGGATTAGAGAATCCTACCGAAGCCTCTAAAAATATCGTCCGATGGCTGGTTAAAGAGGGTTATTCGGAGCAAGATATAGCCAAAGTGATCGGTGGCAATGTTATGCGCGTTTTAGAAGAGGTTTGGTGGTAAGCAGGATAACTTATATTGAGGTATCATTCAGAAAAAGACCAATCAGCATGTACAATTGGATTTCAAACTATACTTTTCTTTGGGTATGCTTATTGGTCATTCCCACACTAGCTTTCGGTCAACAAGTAGCCGAAGCCAGCATGACTATTGACCTTACCGAGACGGAGGTACAAATCAATATCGAATACCAATTGGCAGCAGGAGAGCCCATTGATCAATTAAAGCTCAAAGGCATCGGTAAGGACTGGCGACAAATGAGTACGGTTCAGGTTCAATTCCAGGATAAAACCTATGAGTTGCTGCTGGAAGAAGAAGCGCAATTGGTCCAGGATTTGATGGTACAATTTGATACTCCTTTAGCCATCAATGGATCGGAATCCTTAAAGGTATCCTATCAAATGCGCAAGCCTAAAGCGGAAAATCAGAGTGCTACTTATACTATTCCCGTTCTTTATATAGATGCGGCAGCGGCAGCGGCTAGTAAGGATGTTTTTCAGGTTACGCTGATTACCCAAACTGAACAAACTATCCAATCTATTTTTCCGGCCATGGCCTGGAAAAAGAACGCCAATAATCAATATGCTTTTAGTATGCAGGTTTTGCCCGCGTGGATAAAATTTAACTTATATCCTGGCGAGGCACCCTTTTTGACACTGGAAAGGAAAGTAGACTTTGGTGTGCTCTTCGTTCTGATGGGCTTACTGATTTTTGGGGCTCAACGCTTAAAACAACACAAGACATGAATGATTATCCTGGCTTCGTTTTTTGGGGACTGTTTCTCGTATTTGCCATTATCGTTGTCCTATATTATTTCTGGATGAAAGCCCAGGAACGGAAGGACGGATAAGTATTTGTCCCAAAAAGTTTATTTTACTCTTACGCTCAAAAGAATTCCTACATGTCCATTCAACTAATCGTATTCATCCTTTACTTTCTAATTGTATTTGCAATTGGTTTTTACAGTTTGCGAACGACTCAAGATGAGAAGGATTATTGGATTGCAGGTGGAAATCTTGGCTGGTTAATTGGTGGTTCGACTTTAGCCGCTACCCATACTAGTGCTGGCACCTTTATTGGTACCATTGGCGTCATTTATACAGCAGGTTGGTCCTTTGGCTGGCTCATTTTGGCCGTTGTTTTTGCTTACTGGTTTATGGCTGCCGTCTTGGCGCCCCGCTTTACTAAAGTAAAACAATTGACCCTCCCCGCTTTTATGGAAACCCGCTATTACAGTAAATCCGCTCGTGGTGTAGCCGCCATTATTATTCTGATTGCTACGGTCGTTTATATCCAGGCACAGATTGTTGCTGGGGGCTTAGTGGCCAATGTTGTTTTTGGGATTGCTCCAACCTATGGTATGATTATTTTTACGGTTATCTTATTGCTCTATACCATGATTGGAGGGATGATCGCAGTGGCCTATACCGATTTTCTGCAATTGATCATTATGGTGATTGGGGTGATCGTTGCGGTACCTTTAGCCATCCGGCAATTTGGAGGCTTCTATGACTTACTGGATTTTGCGCGAGCGGTCAATCCGATTACTTTCACCTGGGATGGCCTGCCGGGGACATTACTGTTTACTATGGGACTTGCCTTCTTTTTAGGAGGTGTTTCTACGCCCGAAAAATTAACGCGCCTTTATGCGATGCGGGATATGCGTACGATCCGTAGGGGCATTTTCTTTACCATTATCTTGGTAAGTGGGATCAACTTATTGGTCTTTTTATTGGGGATTGCCAGTATCTCGCTCTTCCCAAATCTTCCTACGGGTGACTTGGCGATGCCTTTGGTAGCGAAAGCCATGCTTCCTCCCTTTATTGGTACCCTTATGCTAGCGGCCATCACTTCTGCGATGATGTCTACGGTAGACTCTCTCTTATTGGTGGCGGGGTCTGCACTTTCAGAAGATATTTATCAAACCTTTTTCAGCCCGAATTCTACCCAAAAACAGAAGCTAAAAATTGCGCGTATCGGCATTTTTATCGTTGGTGTCATTCCTCTGATCTTGGTATTAAGTGGGGTTGGAAAAGGAGAGCTCATCCAGTTCATTGTCTTGTTATTCACCGCCTTAATGGCATCGAGCTTTTTTATGCC
>CAXIDD010000603.1:0-3562 GCA_964021975.1 uncultured Saprospirales bacterium
CGGCTATCCAATCTTGGGCTTACTATTAACTGTCAATCTATTTTTTCAATACAAAGATTTCTTGAGCAAGCCTGACTACCCTAGATTAGTAGCCCAATATCTATCCGAAAACCTGGAAGAAGATGGTCGTATTTATACGGGCAATTCCAGCCACATTATTTATTATTTGTTGGATCAGAAGGTACCCAATAAGTATGTTCACCCTTCTCTTTTCTGGCAAGAGCAACATATCAAGGCTTTAGAAATTGATGTGGAGGCTGAAGTAGCTAAAATTAAAGCAAGTGCGCCCCAATTTATTTTATTGAAAAGAGAATGGGCAGATGATCGCCTGGAGCAATGGATTGCAGAGCAATATACTTTAGTGCAGACTTTTGATCAGGATAAGATTAAAATTTTTGAAAGGGTCGAAAGTGTAAGTTACGACTAAGACTAGGTTTTACTTGGGCCTAAATCGTGCCACATTTTTAATCATATTATTAAAAATAAAGTAATGAAGTGGTACAATACTATACCAGTAAAGACGGCCTAAAATACCACTTGGCCTAAAAGTGGCTGTTTGTTGTAGAATGACTTGATTGCCTTTATTCTTAATATTAAATTCCAACCAAGCTTCTCCCGGTAATTTCATTTCGGCATAAAGCAATAGTCGTTTTTTATCTTGATTAACATCCAATACTCTCCAGAAATCCAAAGCATCTCCTGGTATGATGCGTTCTGAATTGGTCCGTCCACGCCGGAGTCCAATCCCACCGACCAGTTTATCCAAGTAACCTCTAATCTTCCAGAGCCAATTGGCGTAATACCAACCTCTTTCTCCACCGATTGCCATGATATTTGCCCAGACATCTTCTTCCGTATCATCCTGAATAGCAAGCTCTTTGGCATCAATAAAACAGCCGTATTTTGGAACTTTAATAAAGGCTCCCAAGGTGCTTAGATCTGAACTGGACACCAAGGCATCTTTCCAAGAGGAAACCACCAAGTTTTGTTCAATTTTGGCGAAAGCCATCTGTACCGCCTCCTGATAATTAATCAAATCAATATCCAACAAACGCGCTAATTCTTGATCCCGAGCGATGACATCAATCTTCATACTATTGACCAGGTTGACTGCTAATGGATAGGTGGTAGAAGTCACAAAGTATAACCAATAGGAAGAAAGTCGGGGTGTCATTACCGGGACGGTAAAGATCAATCGTTTCAAATCGCGAGCTTTGGCATAACCTTCTAACATCTCTTGGTAGGTAAGGATTTCATCACAGGCAATGTCATAGTTTTTATTGTAGGTCTCTTCCAGGTACAGAACACCTGTTAAGAATTGGATGACATTCCGGATCGCAATTGGTTGGCAGCGTGTTTTCAGCCAACGTGGCGCCACCATGATGGGTAGTTTTTCTACTATATCTCGGATAATTTCAAAAGAAGCACTGCCCGAGCCAATCACGATACCAGCCCGTAAGGTAGTCAAAGGCACTTTTGAGCTGCCTAAAACATGCTCAACGTTCAATCGTGAATTCAAATGTTTAGAAAGTTCTTCCTGATTACTCATACCACTGAGGTAAATAATTTGTTGTGCGGTAGACTTATCTAAATAATCGGCAAAGTTTTGAGCAGCTTGGGCTTCTAATTTAGAAAAATCCTGATTGGCATTCGACATAGAATGAATCAAATAATAAGCCGCATCGAATTCGAGTGGTGCTTTTTCTGTATCAACAGGTTCCAAAAAATCGACTTGGAATAATTCGACTTTACCTTCCCATCCTTCTTCCCATTCTAGGTTGTCCGGTCTCCGTGCACAAGCGATCACTTCGTGCCCCTGCTCCACTAATACTGGTAATAAACGTCGACCGATATACCCCGTTACTCCTGTTAAAAGAATTTTCATGCTTGATGTATTTTTTAATTGGTCCCTTCGACGCGATGCATCGGGTTAATGCGACGTGATGCATCGGGTTAATATGACGCGATGAATCGGGTTAATGCGACGCGATGCATCGCGTCGCTACTGTTGGATGGAAACGGTCTTTATATTGGTGAATTCGCGGATGCCGTAATGGGATAATTCCCTTCCATAACCACTAATGTTAATTCCGCCGAAAGGCAAGCGAGGGTCTGACCCAACCATTCCGTTCACAAAACAACTACCCGCCTCTAATTCTTCTTTTGCTATACGCTCGCCGCGTGCAATATCCTGCGTGAATACCGCCGCTCCAAGTCCAAAGTTAGTATCATTGGCAATTTGAATAGCTGCTGCTTCATCTTTTACGCTAAATAATGCAGCTACCGGACCGAATAGCTCTTCCTCATAAGCCGGCATACCTGGTTTAACATCCGTCAAAATAGTGGCAGGATAAAAACTCCCCACTCCATCTGGTATTTTCCCACCAAGTATACATTGCGCCCCTTTTTCGATGCTTTCCTGTACTTGTCGATGCAAATTATCTCTTAAGTCTGGCCGAGCCAAGGGACCTAATACGGTATCTTCTGCAAAAGGATCGCCCATTTTGGCCGCAGCCATTTTATCTTTAAACCGTGCTAAGAATTCATCGTAAATGGCGTCTACTACAATGAAGCGTTTGGCACCAATACAACTTTGACCGTTGTTTTTTAATCGTCCTTTTACACACACCTCAACAGCTAAATCTAGGTCTGCATCTTCTAAGATAATATAAGGATCACTACCACCTAATTCTAGTACCGCTTTTTTAATGTGTTTTCCTGCTTCACTGGCTACTGCACTGCCTGCTTTTTCGCTACCAGTCAGCGTAACAGCTTTGACAAAAGGATGTGCAATTACGGAAGCAACCGCTTCCGTTTCGATCAGTATATTGGTAAGGAGGCCTTCCGGGAAGCCCACCTTTCTGAACATTTTTTCAATGAGTTGGGCACAAGCTTGAACATTGGGGGCATGCTTCATTAAGACCGTATTTCCGGCCATTAATGCTGGGACTGCAAAACGAAAAACTTGCCAATAAGGATAATTCCAAGGCATCACCCCTAATATCACGCCTAAAGGTTGATAGCTAACATAACTTTTTTGGGCAGCTGTATTTACCCGTTCGTCTGCTAAAAAGGTGTGGGCGTTCTCAGCATAATATTCACAGACCCAAGCACATTTATTCACTTCTCCTTTTGCAGATATAAAGGTCTTACCCATCTCTTGACTTGCTAATTTAGCATATTCCTCTACGTTATTTCGAAGTTCTTCTGCTAAAGCGTTCATCAAACGGCTACGCTCTTGAAAAGGTACTTTTTTCCACTCCTGAAACCGCTGTTGAGCTCCATTAATTCGGCCTTCAAGCTGGCTATTATCTAAGGTTTCATAAGTAGCAATGATCTGTTCAGTTGCAGGATTAATTGCAGTTATACTCATGTGGTGATAGCTTGTTTTAAAAAGATGACTGTCTTACTTGACAAAGTATTAATAGGAATACAAGCATTTTGATTAAAGGTTTTCGTAAATAATGCTTTATGATGAGTCCACAAAAATTATCGCCTGCAAGGAAAGTGGTAATGCATCAAATGTAAGGCTGTGCTCAAAAAAAATAACAAACAATTGCGA
>CAXIDD010000604.1:0-3554 GCA_964021975.1 uncultured Saprospirales bacterium
TGCGAATGACATCAAAATATTTGAAATTATTGAAATCGCTTTTGGTGGCTGTTGAGAATTTATTTAGAATTTTGGCATGAGCATCAGGAATATTGAGGGCTTCTTTTGTGTGCAATTCATCCCACAATTGTGCCAAAAGCGTAAAAGCTAAAAACTCTATTGAGACAGAGTATAGGTTAATAATCCTTTGCAGACGTTCGGTACTGATTTTATCGGATTGAATCAAACGGCGTAAATGCATTCCAATGGGGGTCGGAAAGGCATCAATCACCGCAGCCCGCAAGTCTCTCAATTTAGGTTCACGCTTTCGCATTTTAGCTTCCTGAAACATGAAGTTTACTTTCAAACTATAGTCCGCTATTGCATTGGCAATGGTCTCTACTATTTTCTGGTTCATTACTGCACCAGACTGATACTTATAACCTGCTCCTGAGATAATAAAAGAGCCACTTTGCAGTAAAGGAATCTTCCAATCTAAAATGGCTTTGCTATCTTCTCGAGTGTATAAACCCCAAGGTAAGGGATTACCAACAGCCCCGGGAAGCTTTAGCCCACGGTGAAATTCCAGTTCTTCGCCACTCGCCATTTTATGTCGGGAGGACGCCATATCAAAGGCCTCTTTCAAGGTGTGTTGAGTGGCTAAGGACTGATAAAAAGTATTGGCAAACTCTTTAGCCGCATTATCTCCAATCGGTACAGCAGTTGCAATAACCGCAGGAATACCTTTTTCTAAAAGGCGATCAACTTGAGCACGTGTGGAACAACCATTGAGAAAAACCAATTTCAGTTCGTCCTGTAGGGCCAACATATCCGCCAGACCATCACTATTGGCTTCTTGGTCGGTCAAAATGACCTTGGTACTTTCGGCATGCCCTGCATAATGAAAGATGACCAAGCGATCTTTGAGTTGGCTCAGGTATTGGCTAATGTCATTAATCGTAGCGGTGGCTTCGGTGATGAGCTGTACGTATTGCTCATTAGCCAATGGCAATAAATGCTGGGTAATGTCCTTCCGTTCTTGGTCCAGGAGTGGCAAGTGACTGTCTTGGTCATTTGCAAAGGCCAGAAATAGAACGGGTTGTTTCATAGATGGTTACGACTTCTTACGGTTGAAGATGGTTTTGGAATTAAACGTGCTACAGGTAAAAAAACGAAAAATAATTAACAACTGCTTAAATTTCATCAAGAAGTTGATTAAAAAACTTCATATATGACATCGTTAAGTCAATGTTAGGACTTTTCCATAAATTCCTTTAGCGAAGAAGTTTAGGAGTTTAGGGGACCTACGGTCTGGTTTAAGCCGGTATATGACCTCTTGAGCATATAAGTTTAATTGGCATTTGCCTAAATTTCTAACCAAGCCTTGATTTTAGTATAGACTTTTACATTACTTAGTAAGTCTAAATGGGAGGTTTCGTAACTAATCCAAGTATGATCTTCCTTAAAGTTTAAAGATTTGGCCGGGTCTTTGTGTTTACCTAAAGCACTTTTTACGTTGACCAAAGTGTCTCCCAGCATTTGGCCAGTTTTACCAGCTGATGTTTTCCCGTAGACGGCGGCGATACTGTAGCATTCTACCTGCTTAGGTAGAGGAATGGCTTGTCTTGAATCTTTTTGTATTTTAAACCGCTCTTTGCCTTCCCAGTCTGATCTTATTAGGTTCCCATATCTCAAATCTGTAACTCCAGCGCTTCGTATTTTCGCCAATCGGGCAAAAGGTTTGGCGTAAGGAATACCTCCCATGATAACATCTACATAGTTCCCGATTCGCTCAAGTGGAGCACCATGATGGGGCGTTCCTAGGAAAACTATTTTCTTAAGTTGCTTAGTCCAGGATTTTTGTTGCTGTTGGCCATAATATAAGGCACTACGAGTCACCAGTCCCCCCATACTATGTGCCAGAACCGTGAGTTCTTCGACGGGCGCTGGCCATTCCGATACTAGTTTTTCTAATAAACCATTCAGGTCTTGCCCGTTTTCAGAAATATGTCGACCACTGTTGTATTGCAGATAAATAGGTGTTTTCCCTAAGTCTTGCCCCAATTGAAGGCCGTGATTATGTTCTGCTCGTGTCCATTGCAGGTCATTCATACAGGAGCCGTGCACCAGCAAAAGAATCTTGCCATTGTAATTTGGGTAGGTCTTCTCTATACTTTTTCGCGCTATTGAAAGGGATTTCCCTTGACACCTAAATTGCATCTCTAACTGCAAGGGATTTTCTTCTTTTTCCAGATAATCACCTACTACGCCATTGAGTACCGAAAGGACGGCTTCCCTATCGTTCGTTGCCTTTATTTCTCCAAGAAAAGGAGCCAATTTTCCCAATATTTTATCTAAACTACGGCCAATTACTCTAGTTCCCAATCTGATGCCTTGGTAGGTAAAACTGGAGATACTGGTGATTAGGTGTTGAATCCGAGTGGAAGGCAAAAAGGGAGGGTGGACCACTTGATGATGCATGGCTTCCACTACATTGGTTGCCTCTATGGTAGCATGTGAAACTAGACGGGTAATGCCTTGTAAAGTGGAGCCTGTATTTTTTTTCATGGGCATTTTATCTAAAGTTGTTTTTCTAAAAACTGTGTAATCACCAAGCCTAATTTCTCGTATCCTGCTTTGGAATAGTGGACGTCATCTGGACCTTTTCCGAACGCTTGGTGAATGTTTTTAGATTCTTCATAAATATCGTTGATGTCAATGGAATGTTTTTCCATGATTTTTTCAGCTACAATATTGTAACGTATGGGATCTTCCACAAATCTACCTGCTTCCTCTGCTGGAACATAAGTTGTGCTTACAAAAATCAATTTAGCTTCTGTGTTTTGTTTTAACAGAATGACAATGGAGTCCAAATTGGCGGCATAATCTTCCACCTGATAAGTAATTGCACCATTGACCTTATCTCTATTTCCTTGCACCTTGGAGTCTGGATGCCGATAGCATAAATCCCATAAGCCCCAGTTGAATTGGATGATATCCCAATCTTGGTCACCCAACCACTCTTCTATTTTATTTACTCCAGTGCCCGTGTGTTGGGCATTTCCTGGGTTATGATATACCTCTGCTCGTTCTATTAGGTTTTCCTTTACAAATGGGGTATACCCTATCGAGATAGAATCCCCAATAATAAGAATTTTGGGTTTACTTTTTTTACAAGTAGCTAGCGTTGTTAAAAGTAAGCTTACCAATAAAAGCAGATTAAATAATGATTTCATTTTGGTTGTTTATGCAACATTAATCTCTTAAGATGTATCCATCTTCCATTTCGATTATTCGATCTGTTTTTTGGGCAAAGTCGCGGTCATGTGTCACAATGAGCATGGACATATCAAACTCGTCACTCAGTTTTCTTAAAACATCAAAAACGATTTCTGAATTTTTACTATCTAAATTTCCCGTAGGTTCATCTCCCATTATAATTTGGGGGTTGTTGATTAATGCACGGGCTATGGCCACTCTTTGTTTTTGTCCACCCGAAATCATAGAAGCTTTTTTATTGGCTTGCTCTACAATATCTAATGTAGATAATATTTCCAATGCCTTTTCCTTAATTA
>CAXIDD010000605.1:0-3546 GCA_964021975.1 uncultured Saprospirales bacterium
ATCCATAATATAGCTCCAATCGCTGCAGGCGAGACGCTTTGGACACTAGGTGTGCAAGAAGTAATTACTTTAGGAAATTTATTCTTACAGGGCAAGCTAGACACTAGCCGCGTAGTTGCATTGACAGGCGCAGAATTAAAAGAGCCCAAATATGTCAAAACTTATCAAGGCGCTCGTTTAGGCGAATTGATTAAAGGCAATTTGAAAAACGATCACGTTAGAATTGTTTCTGGTGATGTTTTGTCTGGAAGTGCACGTGGTGAGGATCAATTTTTAGGTTACTATGATGATCAAGTCACCGTACTAGAAGAGGGAGATGATTATGAAATGTTTGGATGGTTATTGCCAATCAAACCTAGACCTTCTGTTTCTGGAACTTTCCCAACTAAACTTTTCTCTAACTTATCTTTTAAAGCCGATACCAATACTCATGGTGAAAAACGGGCTTTTGTAGTTACAGGTCTATATGAGAAAATGTTGCCAATGGATGTATATGTACAGCATTTAATGAAGGCCATTTTAGTGAATGACCTAGAACGTATGGAAGGCCTCGGCATCTATGAGGTAGTAGAGGAGGATGTCGCACTGTGTGAGTTTGCCTGTGTTTCTAAGCAACCATTGCAAGCTATCCTCAGGGATGGATTGGATAAAATGCGGATTGAAGGATAATAATTAAGACAACAACGAAAAGACAAAAGATAAAAAAAATAGCATGAAAAAGACATTGCTGAATTTTTTTGCAAGCATTGAGCCAGATAAAAAGAAGAGCCCTTTTTTACACACGCTCTATGATGGCTTCTTCACCTTTGCTTTTGCTCCTAATACAGTCACAAAAGGTGGTGTACACGTCAAAGACGGTATGGACCTTAAGCGCCTGATGGTACACGTAGTACTAGCCATGCAGTTGTGTTATGTTTTTGGAACTTATAATATCGGTCACCAGCACTTTGTTGCTTTGGGGGAATACACTTCTTTTCTTCAAGGATTTCACTTGAAATTAGCCCACGGTTTAATTATGCTGTTGCCACTTTTTGTAGTAGCTCACGTAGTTGGACTAGGGATAGAGTTTTTGTATGCGACAAGAAAAGGACATCCGATTGAAGAAGGATTCTTAGTATCTGGAGCATTGATACCACTTATTATGCCTCCAGATTTACCATTATGGATTCTGGCATTGGCAGTTACTTTCGCGGTAATTATTGGTAAGGAAGCCTTTGGTGGTACTGGAATGAATATTTTTAATATCGCTTTACTTTCCCGGGTATTCGTATTCTTTGCTTATCCAACCACCATCTCAGGAGATGAGGTTTGGGTATCCGGTTTAAGTCAAGTTTCTGCTGGTGCTTTAGCTGATTACAGTTGGTGGCACACTGGACTATTTAATGGGCTTTTTGAAGCCTTTGGATGGTCGACATTTGACGCAACCAGTACGGTCGTCGATGGATATACTGGAGCTACTCCGCTCAGTCTCGCCTTCCAGGGTGGCTGGGATGCCGTTACCGCCGAGTATTCAGCGAATCAAATTTTGTGGGGAACCATCCCTGGATCTATAGGAGAAACTTCTAAACCACTCATTATTGCCGGAGCACTCTTCTTGATTGCCACGGGCGTAGCGAGTTGGAGAATCATGGTTGGTATGGTACTTGGTGCTGTTACGATGAGTTTATTACTCAATGCCTGGGGCGCTACTGAATTTATGGAAGTACCCTGGTACTACCAATTGTATATGGGAAGTTTCTTCTTTGCAATGGCCTTCATGGCAACAGACCCTGTAACAGCTGCTTCTACCGAAAGAGGAAAATGGATTTATGGATTCTTTATTGGATTCGTCGGGATTATCATTCGAGTGATGAACCCTGCTTATCCGGAAGGCTGGATGCTAGCCATTTTATTCATGAATGTATTTGCTCCGCTGATTGATCACTATGTTCTTGAAGCGAACATGAAGCGTCGGACAAAGCGTGCAGCAGCCATAAAAGCATAAATCGGAATGCCTTAGCTTTTGCCTAAGCTAAACCTAAGGCTAAACGTTTAAATAAATAGTATTCATCTGTAGAAAAGGCATTTCGATACCTTCCATACAGAAAACCAAAATACAAATAGCGGTGAACTCAAATACTTATATCTTAACTTTCGTAGCGATTCTTACCGTAGTTGTGGCCATTACTTTAGGTGGCCTGCGTGAGATAACAAAAGCTCAATCAGCACAAAACGAAGATATCTTTAACAAAAGAGCTATTATTTCCTCTATTGAAACGAAGCTTGGAGAAGGCGTAAAAGTCAAAAGCTTGAGTGATGAAGAAATTCTAGAGCTTTTTAGCCCAGCAAATATGGACCAGTTTGTTCTGAATATGTCAGGAGAAGTGGTAGATGGAATGCAGGCAGAAGAAGTAGACATGGCTGTGGAAAAGAAAAAGCCAGAAGCTGATCGTGTATTGCCTTTGTATGTTTATAAAGGAGGATCAGAACCATTGTATATTCTTTCGGTTAGAGGGAATGGACTTTGGGATGAAATCTGGGGGAATATTGCTTTGGAAAGTGATGTAAGTACCGTAGCGGGTGCTGCTTTTGATCACAAAGGAGAAACGCCTGGATTGGGTGCAGAAATTAAGGATAACCCAAATTTCTCTGCTAACTTTCAGGGTAAGAAAATCTACGAAGATCAAGCACTAAGAGGCATTGTAGTCCGCAAAGGCGGTGCTAAAGATCCAAACTACGAGGTAGATGGTATTTCAGGAGCTACGGTTACGGCCGATGGTGTTTCAGAAATGCTGGATCGTGGTTTAAAATATTACGAACCTTATCTCAATGAACTAAGAAGTAAAAGTACTTCTATGCTCATTCAAAAATAGGCTTTAGCCAAAATTATATCAATTATAAAATAATCAATTAAAGATGGCTGATACAACAGTAAAAGCAGCGGAAAAAGAGCCAATATTTGGGAAAAAAGAACGCCAATTGATCATGGATCCATTGACGGATAATAACCCAATTACCGTTCAGGTTTTAGGTATTTGTTCTGCCCTGGCCGTTACTTCCTTAGTCGTACCTTCCCTGGTAATCTCAGTAGCAGTAGTTTTTGTGTGTGCATTCTCTAGTTTGTTCACTTCTCTACTTAGAAACAGGATTCCTAAAGCAGTCCGGATGATCGTACAGCTTGTGATCATCGCTACCTTGGTAACTATTGTAGAATTGGCATTAAAGTACTTTAACTATCCAATTTATAAGAGCTTATCGGTTTACATCGGTCTGATCATTACCAACTGTATTGTAATGGGACGTCTGGAAGCTTTTGCAATGGCCAATAAGCCATGGAGATCTTTCATTGATGGAGTAGGAAACGGACTCGGATATGGTTTTATCCTAGTATTGGTTGCCGTATTCAGAGAGCTTTTCGGAAAAGGATCTTTATTTGCAGGTAGCCCAATCGAGTTATTTATCATCGGGCCAACCTCCCAATATATGATTAATACCACCGAAAGCTGGATGTTCTCTTGGTACGCCAACAATAACTTGATGGTACTTCCAGCAGCAGCTATGTTTTTG
>CAXIDD010000606.1:0-3537 GCA_964021975.1 uncultured Saprospirales bacterium
AGTTAACAAAATTAATACAAGCAAGCAGGAGAACAAAAAAACCAATGGTTCCGTAAAGCCAAACATATTTTATCCTTCCACCTACAGATACGCCATTTTCAAAATCTGAATTTAGGTGCCATTTGGACATAGGATGTAAGAACTGTTCAGGTTTTAGTTGTGCGCCATCTTCATCATCTACATTGTTTAGTTTGACATCTTTAATGGCAGCTGAGGCTTTGGCTAGAGAGACATTATCTGCCAGTTGTACATAAGTCCGGAACCAACTATTGCCCCACCCAACCCATTCTGGTTGCCATTGCTCGTATAAATTCCATGACCCAAAATATTCAGCGCTGGAAAAGGAAGAATTATCAGGGAAATCCGCAAAAACGCCTTTAACCTTTAATAAGTCATCCGTCGTTAACTTGATGGACTGGTTAATTGGGTCCTCCTCACCAAAAAGGGCTTTGGCAGTAGATTCAGAAAGCAGGATAGAGTAGGGGTCATCTAATCCCGAACTAGTACCACTTAACATGTCAAGCGAAATCATTTCGGGCATATCTTCCTCCACAAACATTCCAGTAAAACCAATAGTTTTGTCTCCTACAATCATTAGGCGACCATTGAAATGACTAGTCGCCGATACGTATTTGAAATTATC
This sequence comes from uncultured Saprospirales bacterium, assembly GCA_964021975.1. Lineage (GTDB taxonomy): Bacteria > Bacteroidota > Bacteroidia > Chitinophagales > Saprospiraceae > DATFKA01. Next base: position 644 of record CAXIDD010000606.1, read on the forward strand.
CCCGTAGGATTCCCTTAAGGCCGGCGCTAATTGTTTGGGCGCACTCCACCAAGTTTGGATTTCGCCATTAAAAGTTTGGTTAATCATGACCCGGGCTATGCGGTCATAATTTTTGTGGTTTTTATTGTAGGATAATTCATCCCATACCCATAAACTGATGAGGATGACGACAGCCATACCAATGGCCAGGCCACTGATGTTGAGCAAGGAATATCCCTTGTTTTTGAGAAGCTGTCGCCAGCTAATTTTTAAATGATGTTTGTACATTGTCGAGTGTTTAAAAGGGTGATTATTGAACAAAGGCCTAACTATTCCAGGCCTGAAGAGTAGTAAAACGTCAAGAAAGAAAAGCAATCGAGCCCGTTTCAAACCACTATCAGCTAGATTGGCTTCGAAATGCTCAAACAGGTCGCCTTCGATATCTCCATGATAGTCGGGATGACAAAACCAGCTAAATATCATTAAGGCTAGTTTTGGAGGATTATTTTTCTGTTTAGAGGGCATTAAGTCAGTTTTAAATCTAAACTTGTACGGGGCATGGCATCCCAGAGACTATTGCGCGTTTCTCGTGAATAAGCCAATGCACTGTGTCCGGATGCAGTCAAACGGAAGTACAATTTGGGCCGACCTCCTCGTTTGCTAGTGATTTCTCCTTGTTTGGAAGTCAGGTAGCCCTTTTTTTCCATTCTTCGGAGGGCTGCTTGTAAAGCGCCAACGCTGACCTTCCGGTTTAATCGGTCCTTGATATCATCTTTAATAGATACGCCATAGGCATTGTCTTCTAATATGCCAACCGTCAATAAAACGATTTCTTCAAATTCTCCAATCCGGTATTTCATAGGTTAATTCCTTTTTGTAGTGTTGTAAAATAACGATATTTTTAGGTTAATTCCTAATTGAAGTGTTGGAAGTTATTTTTAGGATGATTTAAAACGGGTAAACGCTTTGATTTCTAATTTCTGAGGGAAATGACTTATCTTCCCAAAAGGAATTTGGGCGTTTTAATTAGATATTTAAAATTTTGACTGAAAAAATAAAACAAAATAGGGCATTTTGGTTGGTGCAACACCGTGGTTTATGGATCAATCTAACGAGTATCCTCTTAGTGATAGGATTAAAGGAAATTTCTTTTGAAGAAGAAGGGGCATGGTTGAGTCAGCCACTTTTATTGCTAGTAACCTTATTAGTAATATTTGTACTTGAGCCTTGGGCTATTTATTACAGTATGGGCGCCTTAAATCAGCGCCGCAATCTAGCTGGTTTAGCAATTCCTAAATTACAAACTAATTTAAAAGGAACACTAGGGATAGTTCTTTGGGCAGCACGAATGTCAATTTATGGTGCTTTCTTAGTCACGCTTCTCAACCTACATTATGGATCAAGTGACCAAGTGCCGGGATGGCTACACTTTGTTGCGTTTATAAGTGTATTCATCCGAGAAAGCCTAATTGTTTTTTGGTTTTTGAACACCGAAGGGAATACTGATTTCAGTGAGCCTCTCGATCTATTTGCCGATCTTTTTTTATTAATAGGGCTAGTTTTGGGCGAGTTATTGGTTTTTCAGGTATTCAAAGATATGGGCTTGAATGGACCACACACTTCTAAAGAATACCTGGAATTATTCTTCCCCATCTTATTGCTTTGTTTGATCTTTTACCTTCCCATTCGATTTCTCTATACGCTAGAGGATATCACTTTTGCTAAAAGTCGCTGGGAAAAGGTAGAACGACTAATCAGTTTCTTGTTGGTGTTTATTAGCTTCTTGGTATTAGGGCCTAGCTTGGCCAATTGATCTCCAATATAATCAGCAAGTTTTCCCATTTTTACAGTCTTTATGAGATTTTTTACCACAATGGATAGGCTTACTACAAGTAGCTTTATGACCATCATCTTTTAAATCAGGAATCATGCAATCAAAAGAAGTTATCAGAAATGGGGAAGGAGACAATTATCCTTATGCCCAAGACCATTGTTTTATCAAGCTTTCTTCTTACCATACCAATCGAGAATTATGTTTTGTAGAAGATACCTTAAAGCCTGGCTTTCACTTAGCACGGCATCATCATAAAATAATGACCGAGGTATTCTACATCCTGGAAGGAGAGCTGGAGTTAATCTTTGATGATGAAACCATCCTTGCTCGCCCGGGAGATACCGTTACGGTTCCACCCAATGTATGGCACGAGGCCAAGTGTAAAAAAGGTGGAAAGATGTTAACGATTTTCAAAGATGGGCAATTTGATATTTATCTGGAACGCCTATCAACGATGACAGACGAGCAATTTGCTGACAAAGATTTGATGGAGCGTTTGAATGCTGAATTTGATATTTACAATAAATAGTGTAAACACCATAATGCATTGCACTAAAATAAAAAAAGCCCAGGAAAACTCCTGAGCTTTTTATGCTTGGTACCGAAGGCGGGAACCTGCCTTCCTGCGATCAGCAGGCAGGTCGAACCCGCACTCCCGAAGGAACTGGATTTTGAACCTGCCTTCCTGCGGAGAGCAGGCAGGTCCAGCGCGTCAAGGTTGTTAGCTAGGGTTGTCGATAATCTTTCGGAGGAAGCGTTTTCCAGAAGTGGTTTTTAATTCTTTTTCTCTAATTCGAGCTTCTGGTCTTGAATGGAATTGTTCATAGTGGATTAAGATAAAAGGTAGGTAAGGTTTAGTAGTTTTATTGTATCCAAGGTTATGCTCGTTCAATCTACGATTGATATCGTTCGAGATTCCTACATAGATGTAGTTCCGATGTTGTGAATAAATGGCGTAAACATAATAATGCTGCATTGCACTAAAATAAAAAAAGCCCAGGAAAACTCCTGAGCTTTTTATGCTTAGTACCGAAGGCGGGAACCTGCCTTCCTGCGATCAGCAGGCAGGTCGAACCCGCAC
>CAXIDD010000607.1:0-3527 GCA_964021975.1 uncultured Saprospirales bacterium
TTCTTTTATTGACACTCCAGAAGATATTCGAGAGACCTACCAATATTTTACAGAAGCGGATATGCAAAAGCTTCGTAGTATTGGTTATGACTTACCTTTTTACTCCTTGGAGGATGGTATTCAGGATTATGTACAGAAGTATTTGCTAGAAGAGCAGGTTTATTAGAAGCTATTTGAATAAAGCCTATTTTAATTTGACTATTTTTTTGATAAAAAATTAACTCTAGGCTTTTGAATTCAACCTATTAAGATAGAGATGGTTAATAGAGGAATATAAAGTGCATTATCAAATAGCTTCTTAGATCAACGCTTTAAAAGCAGCTTCCGCCGTCTCATAATTAAAAGTGAACCCTGTATCCTGAATTTTATCTGAAGAAACGCGAGCACTTGAAAGCACTACCTCTGCCATTTCACCCATCGCAATTTTGAGGGCAAAAGCGGGGGCAGGAACGGTAATACCCTTTCCTTTAACTTTAAGTAGAACTTGCATTAAGGCTTTATTGCGCAATGGATTGGGTGCTACACCATTGTAATAACCACTTAAGGTGTCATTTTCGATGGCGTGAATGAATATTCTACATACATCATCGATATGAATCCAAGAGTACCACTGCTGGCCGTCGCCAAAATAAGGAGCTACACCAACTGGAAGACTCATTTTCATCTTAGGTAAAGCACCACCTTCGTTAGCTAATACTAGTCCAATTCGAATACCTACGGTACGAATAGCAGTTTTATTCCATTCATTAATGGCAGATTCCCAGAGGATACAACTTTCCGCCAAAAAACCAGTATTACCGGGGCTACTCTCTTCGGTCAATAAGGTGTCCCCTCGGTCTCCATAAATACCAATAGCTGCACCAGCGATGAAGGCTTTAGGAGGGTTTTTGGCTGCTTGGACGGCTTGTAATAAAAGCCAATTACTCTGGGTCCGACTTTCTATGATGGCTTTTTTACGGTTTTCTGTCCAGGGTTTGTCGGCAATACCAGCGCCAGCAAGATTGATGATATAATCTGCTTGTTCGATAGCAGAGGCATCAATTGTACCTTTATCAAGATCCCATTGATAGGCAGGATAGGTGGCCTCAAGGTCTTTTGTTCTACTTAAATGGAGCACTTGATGCCCTTCAATGCTTAATAGCTCACTGAGTCTGCTGCCAATCATGCCTGTACCGCCGGCGATTAAGATAGTTGCCATAGTTTGTATTTATTTATAGAAAGCACCTATTGAACATTTATAGGAAGACTAGGTTCAGGATTTAAGATAAAAAAGCAATTGTAGATAGTAATAGCTTCGTGGATAATAAAAAAAAGTTTAATTTTAAGAACCTAAAGCGTAATTTACAAAGCTTGAGAGCAATTTTCAATAAAAACAGATAGGTTGATGGTTCCCCAAGAACCTAGCCTGATCCTTTATCCCTGTAATGAAATTACCAGAAACTGTTCAAATTTAAGTAATTAAAAACATACCAAAATTAATGCTCATGAAACATTTTAACCTGACAGTAGTACTGGCAGCCCTTCTTCTTGTGGTCAGTTGTAAAACCGATCCCAAACCACAGCAGATAGATTTTAAGAGGACCGGTAATTCGGTGGTCGTCCAATTGGATGCTGACATTAAAATGATTAATCCAATCATCGTTAATTCCAGTTATGAAGTGCAAGTTTCGAATCAAGTGTTCTCCTATTTAGGAGGCTACAGCTTAGATGGTTCGAAATTAACGCCTTGTTTGCTAAAAGAAATCCCAGAAATAAGAGATGTAGAAGATTCAGATAAACCTGGCCGCTATGCCGTTGATTTTGAAATGCTGGAAGAGGCAAGCTGGCCAAATGGAAGTCCGGTTACGGGCTACGATTATGAATTCATGATGAAAGCCATTTTTAATCCATTGGTAAATGCCATCCGCTATCGAGCACTATTCACAGGGCTTTTTACGGACATTGAAATAGACGCTGAAAACCCTAAGAAATTCACGGTTTATGTACAGGAAAAATCCATCCTTACCGTAGACAACTTGGTCAATGCGCTACCACTTATACCTACTTACGTTAGTGATCCGGAAGGAAAACTAAAAGAAGTTGACTTAGCAGATTTGTTAGACGATGAAAAAGCAGAAGCTTTGGCAGCTTCTAGTCAAGTGCTTCAAGATTTTGCAGAGCTATACAATAGTACCGCTTTTCAAAAGCAAATTGCGAACATTGTTGGTTCAGGGCCTTACTCAGTTGTAGATTGGGTCGATGGTCAGCGCATAACCTTACAACGTAAAAGTGATTGGTGGGGAGATAAAATTTCTAAAGAAACACATCCTTTATTGCAAGCTTTTCCAGATGAGATTGTTTTTAAACCGATCTCAGATCCCAATACCGCTATAGCGGCACTAAAAGCGGAAGAAATTGATGCCATGTCAAGGATTCCTGCGGCAGAATTTGAAGCCCTCCAGAAAGACTCCATCACTGGGCCTCGTTATGATCTGGAAACAGTCAATAGCTTCAGTTGGTTTTTTATTTCGATTAATTCGACTAATCCAAAATTAGAAGATAAGAGAGTGCGTAAAGCACTTGCTTATGCATTTGATGTGGATGAAGTTCTAGAAAAAGTATTCTTAGGATACGGTACCCGAGTAGCTAGCCCGGTGCATCCTACGCAGTCTTACTACAATAACGATTTGGAATTAATCGATCAGAACTTTGATAAAGCTAAAGCACTCTTAACGGAAGCAGGTTGGGAAGACACCAATAACAATGGTATTGTCGACAAAGAAATTGAAGGAGAGCAAGTTGAGCTTAGTTTAGAATATATTGCTAGCCCCCGGGAAACGTCCAAAAACATCGCTTTGATTTTTAAGGATCAAGCCAAACAAGTAGGGATAGATCTTGAAATCTTACAATTACCTGGTACACCTTATTTTGGTAGATGGCGCAGTAAAGATTATGAGTTGGTTTCAGGAGGCTACAGTATTACAGAATTATGGAACCCTAGACAAAATTGGCATTCCCAAGGGGATAACCGTACTGGATTTGGAAACGCAGAAACAGATGCTATGATAGATAAAATCCTTGCGACTTTTGATGATGAGGAAAGAAACCAACTGTACAACGAATTGCAAGCGATCATGGCAGATGAGCAGCCCGTAATTTTTCTGTTCGCTCCTAAAACAACCGTAGCGGTTCATGAACGCTTTGAATGGACACCAATGGTCTATAATCCATGTTTTGATCCACGATTCTTTAAATTAAAGGAATCCTTTCAGTAAGAACAACGTATAACATTTTGTAGCCTTGATCACAGCAAAGTGATCAAGGCTACAATTTTACCAGAGTTTGTAGTTGACAATGTCCTATGCTTGCTTATCTTTTGAAAAGAATCTTTCTTTTTATTCCTACCCTTCTAGTCACCTCTCTTTTGGCTTTTGGCCTAAGTCATATGGCTCCCGGAGACCCTATTTTGTTATACTTGGAGGGAGTTGGAAACGACAACCTTAGGGATTTAAAGGTCCAAAACCGGATTTATAAAGAAACTAAAACCA
>CAXIDD010000608.1:0-3526 GCA_964021975.1 uncultured Saprospirales bacterium
TGGGGTGATGTTTATGAAGAAAGTCTACTGGGACTTTACAGGCAAGTCTGTGAAGACCTAAACCGGAACGATATCAATTTTGTGATTGGTCGTTTGAGCGATTTTGATCTACAGAACAATCGTTATCCACACTGGACCAGAATCAGGGAAATACAAGTAAAAGTAGCGGAATCTGCCCCTAATTTTGCCTGGGTAAATACAGATGACCTAAATGATGGTTTAAACCAACGAGGAGAAGAGATCAAGAATGATTTGCATCTTTCAGAGGAGGGTTATGCTTTATTGGGTGAACGCTTTGCCAAAGCCGCTACTGAATTAGTCCAGACCAATATTAAAAATTAATTAATAGCTTCTAATTATAAACAAAATGCGCCCCTTCCTCTTCCTTATTTTATTACTAGCCTGCGGATGCGGCAGTGATAGCTTAAGCCAAAAATTGAATTTTAATTTCACAACCGATTTTTTTGATTCTCAAATTATAGATGATATTTGAATCTACCTGCAGTAGACAGGTTTGGCTATTGAGAATTGTTATTGATGTTTTTTTATTAAAAATGAAAATGACATTTCGGGTATCTCCGGCAACACTGTATCCAATATCCTTGGCGTCACCGTCACCAACGGGTTTCATCTTTTATTGAACAAACGACTTTTCCTGCATCATACCATTTATGCAGGCTGGGGCCATCGCCGTACGAATGCCAATTATACCAATCCAAACTTTGGGATAGATCGAGACAGATTGTCCAGTCACCATTATTTTGCCTTAGGTGCTTATTGGAAGTTTGGTTACCAGTTGAACGAAAGGATAGGCTTGCAAGTCATTGGCAAAACTGATTTTTCCAGGCTTATTGATAAGTATGAAGCTACTATTTTTGAACGCCCAGGTTTTATGTATGGTTTAGGCTTAGTTTACTACTTTAAATAGATCATGAATTGCCCTTCATGACTTCACCGGGCGTCTTACCATAATGGGTTTTAAAACTACGGCTAAAATAAGATGGATTGCTAAAACCAACTTCGAAGGCAATTTCAGCTATTGTTGCTTGCTTATTCTGTAGCATTTGGTAAGCCGCTTTTAGGCGAACAATGCGAATAAAATGACTTGGATTGTCCCCTGTAATGGCTTTCAACTTTCGAAAAAGCTGAGTACGATCCAGTCGCAGAGCACGGCCCAATTGTTCTACCCCAAAGTCCTCATTACTCATCTTTTCTTGAACGATTGTTTCCACTGATTGCAAAAACTTTTCTTCCATCGAAAGCACTTGCTGTTTTTCGGGAATAACGAGGCCATTTTGCTGAAAACGCTCGATCCATTTTTGACGATTGGTCAACAAATTGTGGATTCGAAGCTCTAATTCTTCGGCATCAAAAGGTTTGGTGAGGTACTCATCAGCTTGTGTACGGAGACCTTCTAGCTGACTAGATTTGGAAGATTTTCCCGTAAGGATAATGATTGGAATGTGGCTCGTCAAAGCCGCTTCTTTGAGTGTTTTAGTGAGGGTAAAACCATCCATTTTTGGCATCATGACATCCGTAATGATCAAGTCTGGAATCTCTTTTTGGGCGATTGCACAGCCTTCTTCTCCATCTGCGGCAAACAACAATTGGTATTGATCTTGTAGGCAGACTTGGATGTAGCGTTGTATATCTGGTTGATCTTCTACCACCAAAATCAGTGTTTCGGGACTTTCGGTTCGCTCAGACTGGATTGGTTTATTGCGCGTGGCAGTATTCGGAAAAGCAAGCGTTTTTGATGGTGACACTGTATTTGCCCTTTCTGGAAGTGCTGCCAAAGGCAATTGTACGCTAAAAGTACTGCCTTTCCCAAGTTCACTTGCTACTTCAATTTTTCCGCCTTGCAAGTCGACCAACTCTTTAACATAAGCCAGACCGATCCCACTACTTGCTACCGAAACGGTATAATCATCGGTCTTTTTAGCTTGGTAATACAATTGGAAAATATTAGATAGATCCGCTTCTGGAATACCTTGGCCGGTATCACTAACTTCTATCAATAATTGATTGCTTGTAGGGGCACTAAGGCTAACCTGAATTTGCCCATCCTGCCGATTGTATTTCAAGGCATTGCTTACTAAGTTAATCAAGATTTGCTCCACCTTTTCTTGATCTAAATAAACCAACCAAGGCTCTTTTTCGCTACTAAACTTCATCTGAATATTACGTTCAATGGCAATGGATTCAAAAGAATAAGTGATCACTTTAGCGGTTTGACTCAAATCAAAAACCAGTGGTTCTAACTGCATTTTACCCGATTCTAATTGGGTGAGATCCAGAATTTGATTGACCATAGCCAGTAACTTTTGGGCGTAAGTCTCTGCTACTTTCACTTGTTCCCGACTTTTAGGCTGATTGACATAAGCCTTTAGTTGTTTTAGTGGACCTAAAATCAAGGTTAATGGTGTACGGAATTCGTGGGAAATTTGCGCAAAGAAACGAGACTTCAACTGATCAATTTCTTTAAGTCGCGTCCGCTCGCGTTCGGTTTCCAAACCTTTAAAACTCAAACTTAAAGCAAAACTCAGCAGTTGTAATACAACGGTTAATTCCCAAAATAGGATAGACCAAAAACTAGAAGCACGCATTGGGATCCAATTGAAGGCACCGCCATAAAAAACGACAGCACTTACCAATAAACCAAACAATAAAAAGAAATTATTCGCAGCAATAAATTGAACCAATCTTTGCTCGGATCGCCAGTATTGCCAGCTGAGGTAACAAAAACCTAGAATACCAATCAAGCTGTAGGGCAAAGTGATCCATATAAACCTAGAAATTGGAAAAACGGTAGGTGGCAATAATAATAGTAACGCATTAATTATAACCACTACTAAGGTAGCTTTAATAAAAAAGCCCAGCCTACGACCTAAGTCTGAACGCCAAGCACCGGAATGTAAAAACGACTTCAAGAATAAAGCATAAAACAAACTAAAAACATAAATACTTAAGACTGGCATCATCCGGCTCAACCCAGAAAAAGCACTCAACATCGTCAAATTATCCACCTCAAAGAGATAAAAGAAACTCAGTGACAAGCCAAAAACGTAGGCCGCATAGTACACATACGCCCGATCTCGATTCATTAAATAAATCAACAAATGGTACAAAAGCATGATCCAAAGTATGCCATGAATCAGAGCTTGACTGACTAAAACTCGATTAAAATATTGGGTTGAATGCCCTAAAAAGAAAGCTCGACTAGCTAATTTAACGCTCAGCTGTGGACTCAGATCCGGCGGCCCAATTTCTATAAAAACAGTTTGCTGGCTTTCCGCAGGGACACTAAACTGGATGGTATGAGGAGACGAGTAAACGGGCGAATGCTGTCGACTGTCCCACTGCTCACGTGGGCGTAAGTCTCCACCTAAATATTGCTGCCAAATTTGCTGATCTTCGCCCATTTGCCAAACCGTAAATTCATCGGCATTGATAAGCAATACCAGGTCGAACGCTTCCTTGTGTGTATTATTCAAACGTACTTTTAGCCAGCAATTTTCTTTCCAGC
>CAXIDD010000609.1:0-3523 GCA_964021975.1 uncultured Saprospirales bacterium
TGGTCCAACCACTTGATCGGCGATGAAAGATTCCCCGCCAATGATGGTGGATATAAACTAGGTCCACACAGAGCAACAGATCTGACCATGCCAGCATGGTACGTTAATAACAAACCCCTTCCAAAAGGTGGTCGTACAACTTTTACTACGGCGCCTTTTTACAAAGATGGTGATCCTTTGATGCCTTCTGGTCTAATAGGTCCTCTAAAAATTAAGTTCTCAAAACAGTACAATCAATGAAACGTAGATTATTTATACAATCAGGATCTTTGATCGGCCTAGGTATTTGGCTTCCCATGCTTGGTTGTCAAAAAGGGCCAGATGATTCAACCCTTAATCCTAACGAATTCCAACAACTGGCAGATAGACTCCTAAAAGAATGGTGTGATGGCATGCTCGAAGTACAAATCAATCAACCTGAGGATTCTAAAATACATGGAGCTTTAGATTGCCCCGCCTGTAACAAGATTCATGGTCGTTGTATGGATGCGGTCTATCCATTTATGTATATGGCTGACCAGACTGGAGAACAAAAATACCTAGATGGAGCTATTGCCGTAATGGAATGGTCCAAAAATGTGTCGATGCCCGATGGCAGCTGGACGGTGATTCCAAATCCCAAATCCTGGAGAGGGATTTCTGTTTTTGGAGCCATCGCTTTGGCGGAAGCACTGCATCACCATGGCTCTATTTTGCCAGAAGCTATTCATCAAGCATGGATGGAGCGACTAGCTAAAGTAGGCGATTATATTTATCAAAACTTCAATCTAACCTTTACCAATCTCAACTATGGTTTTACCGCCATTTATGCTTTACACTTGCTTGGAAATGTTCTTGATAATCCCACTTACGTGGAAAGGAGTAGAGCGCTAGCAAAAGGCATTAAGAATTGGCTTTCTCAACCCAATCACCTGATTTTTGGAGAAGCCAAACCCAGTGATAAAAAGAGTGCCAAAGGATTAGTAGGCATCGATTTGGGATATAACGTTGAGGAGACTTTAAATGGAGTTGTACAATATGCTCGATTGGAGCAAGATGAAGCCTTACTTGATCTCCTGACTAAATCACTAGAAGGGCATCTTGAGTTTATGCTACCAGATGGTGCTTGGGATAATAGTTGGGGAACCCGTCAATACAAATGGAGTTATTGGGGAAGTCGAACAACTGATGGCTGTCAGCCCTCATTTGCATTGATGGCAGAAAGAAATCCAGCCCTTGGAACGGCTGCCTTTTTAAATACACAACTACTGGATCGGTGTACAGCGGATGGTTTACTGTACGGAGGCTTACACTACACCACCCATGGTATCAAGCCCTGTGTCCACCATACCTTTGCACACGCCAAAGCACTGGCTACTATTTTGAATGAACCGGAGGTTTTTTCTTTTTACGACAAAACCGCAGTCCTTCCTCGATCAGTGGCAGATGGTGTAAAAGAATTCCCTGAAGTTTCGGTCTACTTAGCGGCTCGGGCAGATTGGCTGGCTACAGTTTCTAGTTATGATTTCATTTATAAGGAAAAGTGCCTACATGGTACCGGAGGTGCACTGAATGTATTGTACCATAAAAAAGTGGGGCCGCTCTTTACCGCAAGTATGGCGAAATACCTCTTAGTCGAAAAAAACAACCAACAAGTCCAACCAGAAGAGGAATTTGCCTTAACGCCTCGCTTAGAAACATTCGTAGATGGTAAATGGTATACCAACATTTATGATTTAAAAGCTAAAGTTGCTCATTCTGATCAGGAGAGACAAATTCAATTCAATATTCAGGCAACATTGGTTGATGAAAATCAATCCCCGGCAATTGGGCAACAATTGACCTATGACCTAAGCTACATCATAAATCAAGAAACGGTCACCATAAAGTGTAAAAACACCCAATTAAGTAAGGTTAATCAGCCAGTCCGTTTAGTCTTGCCACTAATTTCACCGACTGGAGAAGCTTTTACACAAACCAGCCCTAATTCGATAGAAGTGGAAAAACCAAGAGCTGTAGTAAGGGTAGAAGCAAATGTGCCCCTTCAAATTAAAGAAATGGAAAAAGAACGAATCTTCAACATGGTTCCTGGTATGGAAGTATTACCTATTATGATGGATTTACCCGAAGATCCTTCGGAGGTTTTAGAATGTAACATTCGGGTAAAATGATTTAATTTAGTAAAAAAACATTATGCCTTTAAAGACTATAAAGGTCCTGAGGTACAAAGTATAAACATAAAACACAAACAACACTTACATGAGTAAAAAGTATAAAATCGCAGTCGTTAACGGAGATGGTGTAGGACACGAGATTGTACCTGCGGCGATGAAGCTAGTAGAAAAGGTAGCCCAAAAACATGGGTTCGAAATAGAACAAGCTTCTTTTCCATACGGCGCCGGACACTATTTAGAAACTGGGCAATTTATTACCCAAGATGGGATGGAAGCTTTAAAAGCGTTTGATGCCATCTTATTTGGCGCAGTAGGCTTACCAGAAGTAGATGATCGTTTACCCTTCAAGGATTTCACTAATCTGGTAAGGACCTCTTTCCATCAGTATATCAATTACAGGCCGGTGCGGTTGTATCCAGGCATTCCAAGTCCACTGAGGGATAAGACTAAAAAAGATATAGATTTCGTAATTATTCGCGAAAACAACGAAGGAGAATTTGTCCAGAGTGGTCGGCAACTCTATCCAGATGCTCCTGAGGGCATGGCAATTGACACCGCTATTTTCACCAGAAAAGGGATTGAAAGAGTGGCGCATTATGCTTTCCAATTGGCTCAAAAAAGACGCAAGCATCTAACCAATGTTACCAAGTCGAACACCCTCATTTATACCCTTGCTTATTGGGATCAAGTCATAGGAGAGATTGCCCTACAATATCCAGATGTGTCTTACAAAAAAATGTACGTTGACGCCGCCTCTGCTAACTTTGTACTGCACCCTGAATACTTTGATGTCATCCTGACCACCAATATGATTGGTGATATCCTAAGCGATCTAGGTGGCGCTATCATGGGAAGTTTAGGTCTTGGAGGTAGTGGCAATATCAATCCAGCCGGTGCCTACCCGAGTATGTTTGAACCCATCCATGGCTCTGCACCGGATATCATGGGTCAAGGCATTGCCAATCCTATCGGTCAATTTTGGTCGGCAGCACAAATGCTAGAGCACTTAGGAGAAGCTGAAGCAGCAGCAGATATCATGACTGCAGTTGATCAGGTTACCGAAAAAGGCATTTTAACGCGTGACTTGGGTGGTCAAGCTAGTACTAGTGAAGTAACGGAGGCTGTCTTGGCAGTTCTCTAAGTTTTCAATTTAACTAAGCGATAAAACCACAACTCTATAATTGATTTATCCAAATATCGAATAATTGACCTGACCCTGACCTACGATGATCAGATCACAGGCTATCAACGTACAATAAGTAAAACGGTAGAAGCAGATGGTTGGAATGCGAGTACAATTAAGTTGTACTCGCACGCTGGCACCCATATGGATGCCCCCTTACATTTTGGGGTCAATATGCAAACTATTG
>CAXIDD010000610.1:0-3517 GCA_964021975.1 uncultured Saprospirales bacterium
TTCTCTTGCAATACGGAGTCAAATAATTTCTGCTTTAAGTAGGGGACATTCATCTTATTGGCTGCAGACAGTGCTACCCAGTTCTCTTTGGAGATGGAAAGCGCTGTTTCGTCACCGAAGTAGTGCTCAAACTTGGTGTAAGGGTTGAGGTCCATTTTATTGGCAAGCACTAAAATGTGTACGCCTGGATGTTGAAGCTTCTTCAAATCGGCGCGAACTTCTTCGGGTTGGGTTTGGACAACGTCAAATACGTAGAGTAAGAGTGCTGATTGCTCGATCTTTTCTAGGGTCTTTTCTACACCAATGGCTTCTATTGTGTCTTCAGCGTCACGGATTCCTGCGGTGTCTATGATCCGAAATTGGATCCCTTCAATATTGAGTACTTCTTCGATGGTGTCGCGGGTAGTACCAGCGATTTCACTGACGATGGCTCGGTCTTCGTTGAGTAGCGCGTTGAGTAAGGTAGATTTCCCGGCATTGGGCCGTCCAGCAATCACCGTGTTGACCCCATGCTTGATGGCGTTGCCGAAACGGAAGGAGTCGATAAGACTTTGTAAAAGCTTACGTAACTTCATGACCAATGCCTGTAAATCTTCGCGGTTTGCAAACTCTACGTCTTCTTCTCCAAAGTCTAGTTCTAGTTCGATCAAACTGGCGAAATCAATGAGCTGTTGGCGTAGTTCCTGGATTTCGTCTTTGAATCCACCGCGCATCTGCTGGATGGCTATTTCGTGGGCCGACTCAGAGGAAGAGGCGATCAGATCGGCTACCGCTTCGGCCTGACTGAGATCCATCTTTCCATTCAAAAAGGCACGCATGGTGAATTCTCCGGGCTGGGCTAGACGGGCACCTTTATTGACAAAGAGTTGGATTAGTTCTTGGATGATGTAATTACTTCCGTGGCAAGAGACTTCTACGACGTTTTCGCCAGTATAAGATTTTGGAGCGATGAAAAGACTCACCAGGACTTGATCGAAAATACGACCTTCATCACGGATCGTCCCTAAATGGATGGTATGAGAGGCTTGTTCGCTCAGTTTTTTACCATAAAATAATGGATCAATTAAGTCAACTGCAGCTGGGCCAGATAATCGGATTACACCGATGGCACCTACGCCTGGAGGGGTGGCAAGGGCTACGATGGTATCTGCTAGGTTGGTGGAGGTGTATGACATGGATGCAATTTATTGTATTTTTTGTTGATGTGCTAATGAAAGTTATTAGGATTGTTTTTTTTGAACCACCCAAGGCACATAAGGAAACCCAAGATTTTTTAAATCAAGATTTGCAAAATATATTGCAAATCAGAAAAAGAAAGTTCTTTAATTTTAGGTTAGCACTCTTCTCCACTGAAGGTTAGTTCATCTTCTTGGATGTCCTTGGCAGTCTTGGGTGGTTTAAAAAATTCACATGGAAATTACCAAAAGTTATTTGAAGCACTTGATCTACCAAGTGACGGGTGCAGCTATAGAAGTACATAAAGTATTAGGTCCAGGTTTACTAGAAAGTGTTTACCACAAATGTATGATCCATGAGCTTACACTAAGAAGAATTGCCTTTCAGTCAGAACATCAAGTACCAATCCAATATAAAAATTTACAACTAGTAGCAGATCTAAGATGTGATCTTTTTGTTGAAAATATTTTAGCTGTAGAATTAAAAGTTGTTGAAGCTATTCATCCAATACATGAAGCTCAACTATTAACTTATATGAAGTTATTGGAAGCCCCAAAAGGTCTATTAATCAACTTTAATGTTACCAATATTTACAAGGAAGGTCAAAAAGCATATGTTTTAGAAACGTATAAGTCATTGGCGGATTAACCATTACTAAGTCCCACCAATTCCTGTGCCTGTTCCCTACTCTTTTCCTCTAAGATAGGCGCAATCGCAAAGACACTAATCCAGATAATGACCAGTAAAAAGGCTTGGTAGTACCAATAATAAGAAAAAGCCATTAGCCGTAAATTGAAAAACTCTTCGGCGAGCAATTGTGGCAAGTAAAGAAGAGTAGGCAAAATACCCATTACGCCCAAACTGTTGATTCCAATTTTAAGAGCTAAGACCTTACGAGACAAACTCCGGTTGAACTGTCTCCGTTTCCATGCTTGTAGGAGCACAGGAATCATTGGCAAGAATAAAAGCGTAAAATAGACGATAATTGAAACAGGTTTCCCAAAATCAAAGGCGGCACTTAAGGCCCAGCTAAATACTAAAGTCAGGGCCAAGGTAAGCACTATTTTAGGCCAGGAGAACCAGGTTTTAATCATTTGCCACTCTAGTTTAGCGTAGTTGCGCATAATGGCACCCTCTTTTTCTCTGCCCAATTGCCTTAGGATTGATTTCGAATAACGATCTAAAGATATTTTTAATGCCGACTCAAAGTCAAGGTCCTTGTTCTTCGTAATTAATTTTTCAACATCACTGGCCACATCATCCGTCAGTTCTATTAGTATTTCCTGATAGTTTGGAGCACCTTTATCAATATGGCATTTTTCAATAATTGCTATCTGACTACTATTTAACAACATCTTACTATTGTTTTACCAACACGTTTAGGCTTCTAAGGCCAATTGATTAATCATCATAATTTGACCAGCTTCGGCTCGCTTTTTCTTGGATTGAATAAAAGCTAATTCATAACAGTACAATAAAAAGTAAGCACTAATTAAGGCCGTTAAATGAGCTAAACCAAAAGACATGTGTTGTATTTCAAATTGAAAAATATTGATAAAATGAATGGGCAAGTAAAAGACATTTAAACCAATGAAAAACAAGGCGATTTGGGCTTCCATGAACAAAAATTTCTTTTCCATTTTTCTCATGAATAAACGCTGTTTGATTACACCATATAACAAAACAATCAAACCTAAGGCCATCATTCCTATTAATAAGTATTCCGTAATTTGACTTTCTTGTAGTAGTTGTGCCCAAACAATGATAAAAGCCAATAAAGGCAGCATTTTAGGGAAACTTAACCAAGCTAAAATCTGGCGATTTAATTGAAAGAACAACTTTTTCCCAATACTCCGCTGCCGCTTTTCAACCAACTTACTAAACCCAAATAGCCCGAACTTGTCGTATTCATTGCTCAAGGCCTCTTTCAAAGAAAGTTCAGGGCTTTGTGTCCATTGTACTTCAATGGAAGAAGCCAAGTGGTCGGCCAACTCTACCTGCAAGTCGTAGTGCCGCACTCGTTTTTGTTCCAAAAATTGAAAAATCTGCTTTAACTCAGTTATCGTAATAGTTCTGTTCATGTTGCTTTCTTTTTTCTTAGTAACTATTGGTAATTATTGTCAAGCGCTCTGTCACAGCCCAACTTTCTCTCAACATCATAGGAGCAATATAAAAAGTCACTATCCAAAAACTGACTTGTCCAAAAGCAAATAAGCTAAGTCCCCAATTGCTATTTAATAGAAATTCAGTCTGACCAGCATGCATAGATGTATAAAAAATGATTAAGTAAGCTTTTAAGTGATCCATAAGCATTTTCATGGCAAGCACTTTAACGGTTTGT
>CAXIDD010000611.1:0-3516 GCA_964021975.1 uncultured Saprospirales bacterium
ACCCAAGGCCGCTATTTTTAATTACTCAACGTTATTACTTTACTCATCAAGCGCACCTGATTGATTTTAAAAGAGGAAGTTTCGTCTACTTTCCTAAACGACTAAACCTATGCGCACACTTTTTCAAGTAATATTATTTTTTCTGATTCTTGTTCCAAATTTGCAAGGGCAAGACCTTTTGAAAAGCCCACAGCATGCTGATTACGATTATTTATTTCAGCTCACCAATGCACAGGCAGAGGACTTATACCAAGCGGAGCAGGCCGTTGATTTTGATTATCAATTATTGGCCAATTTAGTGGATTCTATTCCCTTTCGGGAAAAATTGAATAAAAACTATGCTGCTGGGCATTATCTAAGGGTACGTCTTGATCAAGATCAGGTAGAAAGCGAATTGATTAACTTCCAGTATTTTCAAGCCCATTTGCTGGATAATCACCGGGATTTTTGTTTGCAAGTCATCGATACGGCTGGGCAAATTATTAAAGATGCTGAAGTAAAGATCAACAACCGGAAGATCCGTTTTGATGAAGCTACCCAAAGTTATCGAGTAGCTAAAGCCAATCGGCAAGGTCGTTTATCGATCGAAAGAAATGGGGTGGTACATTTTTATGAAGTCACCCGCCGATTCAATAAATCTGTGCTGAATCGTTTGGGTGCCAATTATGTAAAGTATGGTGCCATCAAATATGTCTGGCGGCCCATTAAGTTTATAGTAGCGGCTCCGGTAGAAGGCATTATTTCCCTGGTTCGAGGTAGAGCAACGCCTAAAATCTACCGTACTGGCCGATTCTTTAGCCGACTTTACGACAAAGTGATCTGTGTTTTTGATCCATATTATTGTAATGATTATAAGAATGAGGATAAATATTCAGGCTACTTAGTCACCAATAAACCCATCTATCGGCCTGGCGATACCCTTCGTTGGAAGGCTTTTTTGGTCAAAACTAAAAGTGGAAAAGCTTATGAAAAACCACTAGATGTTTACCTCTGGGACAAATATCCCAAAAAGGCGAAATCTTTAAATCATAGCTCAGTTAGCCCAGGAACTTATCACGGCTATTTTATATTGGCAGATAGTCTGGATCTACAATTGGATTGGCGCTTGAGTCTGAACTTAGACCAAGGGGACAAAACGCTCCTGCGGACCAGCGTGAAATACGAAGATTATGAACTCAAGAAAAATGAATTCACCATCCAAACAGACCGGGAAGTACATTATCAAAAAGACAGCATCGAATTCTTTATCAAGGCTACGGATGACAACGAACTGCCTTTAGCAGATGCCCGCATTGAATTACTGGCCAAGATTACGAGCATTTCAGCTTACACCGCAGATTCGGTTTTTATTCCAGATACTTTATTTTATCTCGAGCAGCCGCTTTCGGTATTGGAAAATGACACGATATTTATCCCAACTGTAGGCTTTCCCAAGGCTAATTTCTCGTATAATATCAAGGCTAGTTTAAAAACCACCGATAATGAGTTGCGTACCGAGACCTTGAATTTAGATTTCTGGGATCGGCATGAAGCACTGGAGCATCGATTAGCCAACGATGCTATTTTATTTGAATTTAAAGAAAACGACAAAGCCGCCTCTAAAGAACTACAACTGCGCATAGAAGATCCTTTTGGTTTAGTCCTTACGGAAAAAAGAGTGGAATTGCCTTACCAGATGCCCATCGAAACTTATGCTGCCAATTACATTTTTACCAAAACAAATGAAAGCTGGTCCCGTACGGTTTCTTTAAGCCAAGACGAGGCAGGGTTGAGTTTCCTAACCGAGCGTCAAGGCAATCAGATCCAGGTACAAGCGCTCAATCCCCACCAATTGCCTTTTAACTACTTTTTCTATGAGTTGAATCAGGAGAAAGCCCACGGTTTTACGCAGCAATTGGATACTACTTGGAGCGTAAAGCCCTCCAAAAATGCCTATCTATCGGTTCAATATTTGTGGAATGGTCGCATGATCAGCCAAGATTATCAAGTTCCAGTCAAAGCATCGGACTTACAGATTACAACCAATTTGCCGGCAACTGTTAATCCAGGAGAAAGCCAGGAAATCGAAATCCAAGTAAAGGATTCGGATGGCGTACCGATATCTGATGTGGACCTTACCGCCTTCAGTATCACTCGAAAGTTTGAGAACTATTACACACCTACACTTCCTGATCTACGCAAACCCTCGAAACAACGTAAAATCTACAATGAGTTTACCAAAAAGGAAAAAGATCCTCAACTCAAGAACACGGACTTGGAATATCAATTCTGGAATCCAATAGCGGATCTGGAAGAAAACGAATATTACAATTTCCGCTTTCCGCAGGACTCGGTGTATCGTTATTCTTATCCAACGGTAGATTCTACCACTCAATTTGCGCCATTTTTTGGTGGTGAGCCTATTCATGTGATTGAGGTAGATCGCAAGCCCGTTTATTTCAGTTGGACCAATCATGAGCAGCCTTATGCATTTCCCATTAGGTCAGGATATCATCAGATTCGTTTGCGTTTGTCCGATCGTATGGTGGTGGTAGATAGTTTGTATTTCCCCGCAAAGCAAAAGACCATTCTGGGTATGGGCGAAAATATGCGAAAGAATCTGGTACGTTTTGAGGACCGAGAAAAAGATCACTTGAGCAAATCAGAGGAAGCGACTTATTGGCCTTTTTTGATGTTTTATCAAACCCTTCAGACCGAGAAACCTTACTTTTTGAAGCAAAAGAATGATCATATATTGTCTTTAAGTCCCAATGATCAGCTTCAAAATAGGCACGCTTATAATAACTTTCGGACTTTAAAATTGGCGGGTCCGGTTTACAAGGGGAACCTCAATTTTCAGCTTTTAGAAGGCTTTCAATTGAATTTTGCTTACGAGCCGGGCTACGAGTACCAGTTTGAGCAGCAATTGTTGAAGATGATTTCTAAAGAAAGGAAAGGGTATTTCCCAACGGAATTCTCAAAAACGCCAATAAGCAAATTAAAAGAGGAAGCATTATCGGTATCTAAATTGGAACAAAGATGGGCCATACAACGCGCCTATCAACTTCGGACCAAACCCGTTTACAGCTACCCGAAAATGACTAATTCTGGCAAAAGTACCTTGACAATAAAACTAAAGGCGGATCAAGAAAAAGAGCCAGCCATCTTCCACAGAATGTTGATTCCTTTAGACCGGCCCGATCAATTTGAAGTAGTTCCTGGCGGTAATACTTCGCTTTATAATCTAGAAGCTGGCTGGCACCGTTTGTACCTTATTTACGAAGATCAGTCTTATGCCATGCTTGATAGTTTATGGGTACAAAGCAGTGGAGAAAATTACTATCAAAAAATTTGGCCAACGTCAATTGCAGCGGACAGCTTTAGTATCAAAACAGTACAAGAAATTACTAAAGCTATTTTTAATCGCCAATCTGAAAAAGTAACCTTACAGAATATTCAAAAAAACAATCAAACTAAAATTATTTATCCATCCTCTTGGGAGCGCATCCAAGGATATATTTATGATGAAGATGGAGA
>CAXIDD010000612.1:0-3500 GCA_964021975.1 uncultured Saprospirales bacterium
GATTATGGACGCATCGATTACTTAATCAACAATGCTGGTTTCCTGGCAGCTGGACCAGTTATTGAAACGCCCATTGCGACGATCCGCAAACAATTGGAGACTAATGTAATTGGTCCAATTGCACTTGCTCAGGCAGTCGCTCCCCAAATGCTTCAACAGAAGCGTGGACGTATTGTCAATGTAGGAAGTGTATCCGCTACACTGATTACGCCTTTTGGTGGTATTTACAGTGGTAGTAAAGCCGATTTACACGCTATGGGTGAGGCGATGCGGCTCGAATTAGCTCCTTTCGGAATAAAAGTAATCACCGTCGCTCCCGGTGCCATTGCTTCAGATTTGGCTAAAAAAGCGACCATTACGATCAAAGAGACATCTATTTATCAACCGATAGCACAATCCATAAATGACCGGGCACATATGTCCCAAGGGGATTCTACTCCTACCGATGAATTTGCGGCTTTGTTTGTCCGTGAGGTCACCAAACCTAGGCCTAAATCGATGGTCAAAATTGGGAAAGGATCTAAATTTTACATTGCCTTAGCTAAATATTTACCCAAAGGCATCCTAGATAGAATGCGGAATAAACGCTTTCATTTGAATGATTTATAATTTTTAACGACGCAATAAATTGCGTCGTTATTTGCATTGATGATAACCTATTCGTGGGCAACGCAATGCATTGCGTGGGCGACGCAACCTATTCGTGGGCGACGCAACCTATTCGTGGGCGACGCAATGCATTGCGTCGCTACCGGGGGATGAACATTTTAAATTCTACCCGGCGGTTCAATTGCCGTCCAGCGGTGCGTTTATTATCCGCGATTGGGTCTTCCTGACCTTTTCCTATAAAACTCATGCGACCAGGAACAACTCCAACTCCAACTAAATAATTATAACATGATTTTGCCCGATCTTCAGATAATAACTGATTGGTCGCAGGACTACCTTCATTATCCGTGTGACCAGAAATTTGTAGGTGGTAATTAGGGTATCGCTCCATAATAGCTGCGATCTGATTTAATATTTGGTTGGATTCTTCCAATAAAATGGCGTTTCCACTTTGAAAACGTACAGAGCGCATGGCAATAGTTAATACTTCTTCATCCGCAGCATTTATTTTTGGACAACCTTTATTGATAAGGGTACCAGCCACCGTTGGGCAGGCATCCTCTCCATCCGCTACGCCATCTCCATCTCCATCTGGACAACCATATAAGGTACCAGCTAAATCTGGACACTTATCTACTTGATCTGGAAAACCATCTCCATCTGAATCTTCAAATTCAGGACAGCCATTGGCTTTTGTTCCCTTTTCTCCTGGACAGGCGTCATCTTTATCTGCTACGCCATCTCCATCACTATCTGGACAACCATTTACAGGGCCTGCTTCATTTGGACAGGCATCAGCACTATCTAATACCCCATCATTATCACTATCTACTCCGATTGGACAGCCTGCATTAGTAGTAGATCCAGCTACTTCGGGACACTCATCTTCACTATCTGGCACACCATCTCCATCCTGATCAGGACAACCTACTGCCGTACCCGCTACATCTGGACAAGCATCATATTCGTTGGCAACACCGTCTCCATCATCATCTTGGGCACCAGTATCTGGGCATCCATTGTTATCCATGTCTCCAGCTACTTCGGGGCATTCGTCATCTTTATCGGCTACACCGTCTCCGTCACTATCTGGACAGCCACTCAAGGTACCAGCTACATCCGGACAATCATCTTTTTGGTTTGCTATTCCATCTCCATCATTGTCTGGACAACCTCCAGTTTGACTGGTACCAATCTGATTGGGGCAGATATCTTGCGGATCAGGAATGCCATCTCCATCGGTATCTTTACAACCATTAAATTCAGCTGTACCCGCAATTTGAGGGCAGGCATCTTCGGTATCAATAATGCCATCACCATCCGAATCCTTTTTAGCATCAGTAAAATCCGTTTTACCAAGCTTATAAGCATAACCTATACCTAAAACGAGGTTATCTCTTTGAGGCTCGGGACTAACTCTATATTCAGCTTGAATATTAAGGTAGGAAAACTGTCCAATTTTAATATCTGTACCAAGGCCAACAGGAATTTGAGCATTAGAAGTACCTCCAGACTCCACAAAGTATCCATATCCGCCAAAAGCATAAGGAACCAAACGGGCATCTGGTTTGTAGTACTGTGCACGGAGGATACCATCGATACTAAAAAAGTTTCGGTTGTTAATAGACTCTGCTACATCCATGAAGCCCCCTCTAAGTGGCACACCAAATGAAAAATAGTCATTGATATTACGTCGATAAAAGACCTCTAGTCCATTGGTAATATCCGCATCTACGGAATTGGGATTTCCGTGATCAATAAATAGCACTTTCGCACCTATAAAATTTTTTCCATCGCTCGGTTCTTGGGCAAAAAGGCCTACAGTTAATAGTAGGCAAGCCCCTAAAAGTATTCCTTTTAAGTTGCTCATCGGTTTTTATGTTTTCTAATAGTACGTAATTTACCTTTTAACCTAAGTTATTAGATAAATAAGAATATAGTGTATAAGTGGTGCCTAAACACCAAGGTCGATTTATCAATAAATTTTAAGGGAACTAATCCACTTTTTATGATTTGCTCTAGCGGACAAACGAGGGTTTGAAGGTAGCAAATATTATGAATATTTCAAAAGTGTTTTTCTCCAGAAGCTCTTAAAAACAATATACGACTTCTTCCAATAAAGGTTTCTTCTCGAAGCTATTTTTATTTAAAGGATTAGAAATCAGGATAAAAGAAGAGCTGAATTTTTTTCGTTTTTATAAAAATTACTATATTTAAGCAGGTGTTTATCACTGATTTAATCTAGCACTCAACACAGAAATCTCTCCCGACATTTTTTTTACCAACTTCACAAAAAATATTGATCATTACTTTTATCAACTGATTTGATAAAAACTAATCGTGTATTTCCTTAATTCATAACCAAACCGAAAATTATGTTGAGAAAAACAAGCTATTTATTCCTCTTGTTTAGCCTCGGGATTCTAGTCAGCTGTCAAGAAGACTTAGTAATCAACGAAGTAGAAAAAACACCAATAATTACTCAAGACTGGCCTGAAAAAGCTTTAAGTAAATCCAATATTAATCTTTTTGCCGAAAGGCAATTGCAGCGAAACCAACGTTTTGAGTGGTCAATGGCTGATGATTTTATGGTTTATAGTGCAGCTGTTCGAACAGATTCAGTGATGGCCATTGGTTACCAACCTGTTGGTTTTAAAAACATTAATCAACGTTTCCACGAAATTGATCTATCGTCTGAGGATTGGACAGCAGTAAAAACAAAGCTCATTAATTTTGTGGTAGAAGAGACCAACAAAAGGTTTCCACAACAAAAAGTTAACGCAAAAGACTTGATGCCCTTTGAAGATGACCGCTATCTACCGGCAATTGATATCAAGGTTTATAACCCAGATATTGTAGCAGCACTACGAGCCATGCCCGAGGTTCGCTAT
>CAXIDD010000613.1:0-3492 GCA_964021975.1 uncultured Saprospirales bacterium
TACTAGATAAATAAGCCATATTGATTTCAGGTGTCTGCTGAACTTCAATTTTTGCATTCATTTTAATCCATTTTTTTAAATCATCAATGATGCAAATGTATTGTTCCTGCGTAGGGTAAGTTTGACCATTCTTGCTATTCACTTGACGAATCTTGCTAAAACGATTGGGATGCTGTTTTTTAAATTCTGTCGGGCTACAGCCATAGTACTTATGAAAAGTCCTAGAAAAAGAAGAAAGATCATTAAAACCATATTTTAGGGCTATTTCAGTAATACTGAGGCCGCTATGTAATAAAGTTGCAGTCGCTTGTTCAACTCGTTTTCTAGTCACATATTTATTCAGAGTTTCTCCAGTAACAAACTTAAATATCCGATGGAAATGGTAGGGCGAGATGAAGGCAATACCCGCCACGATATTTAGAGATAAATCTACTGCTAAGTTTTCGTCAATGTATTCGAAAACCCGATGGATATGATTTTGATAAGTGTCTTTGACTTTTTTTGACATACGCTGGATTAAAAAACTACAACTTTTTCATTAAACCGACCCGACTACTACCATCTGAATACCAATCATCCATTTCTGCAAAGACTTCATAACCGATTTTTTGGTAAAATCCAGGGGCTTCGTAGCCGGCTGTCCAAACCCATAGTTTTTTGATACCTGCGCTTGTTAATTCCTTTTCTAAAGTAGTTAATAATTGTCTGCCGAGTCCTTGTGATCTAAAATCTTTTTCTACAAATAAATCCGTTAGATAAAACCAACCAGAATATTGGTGGCCATTTTTGTAGGCCAAGCCTGAACAACAGCCCACAAACAACTCCTCTATCACCGCCGTAAAACTGAAGCGATCAGCCGTTTGGACCAGAACATCATTTGCGAGCGTATGCTCATCAAACCCTTGGCGCATCCGATCTAATTCTGCAGTTGTCATCTCCCGTTGGAGGATTTCTATTTTTTTCATTCCATTGAAGTATTGCTGTTCTATAATGACAATTAAGCCAAAGTTTGCAAATTAGGTTTTGTTTGTATCTTATGTCAATAATAGTCTTCTAAAAAAGGCTTGAAAAATATTAAATTCATGCTGCAACCTAAAATAAAACCTATCCTTTTTTTCTACTTTAAAATTATCATCGTCTGGGTATTGGCTTTTTTTATTTTACTGTTTTTGCGCAATTCAGGAAGTAATCTGAATACATTAGAAAATCCTTTGAGAAATCTCAATCCAGCTCAATTAATAGCGGTTATTTTTTCAGTTGGAGGGATAGCTGGAGTGATGTATGCCAGTATTGAATTGCTTTTTGATCGCCCTTATTTTCAAAGGCACTCTTATGGCCGAATTATTCTAAGCAAAGCGATTTTCTCCTTTTTTGCGGTGAAGCTCTTGATGGTAATAGCCATTGCACTCATTAGCACTTTTATGGATACCTGGATGGAACTCGCAGAGGTGATCATAATTTTGAGGAGTAAGGTATATTGGGTCGTCTTCGTTTATTTTATTATGGTAGCAAGTCTTATTTCATTTGTCCGGATGGTTAGTCAAAAATTTGGGCCTGGTATACTTTGGAATATGTTTATTGGTCGGTACCGGAATCCTCGAGAAGAGCAGCGTATATTTATGTTCCTTGACCTAAAGTCTTCCACTACCATTGCAGAAAAATTGGGCCATATCAAATTCAGCCGCCTAATTCAAAATTGCTTTGCGGACCTGACACCAGTAGTGACTAAGCACAAGGTAGAAATCTATCAATATGTAGGGGACGAAGCGGTGCTGAGTTGGCCCATAGAGAGTGGTTTTGAAAGCAACCGTTGCATACATTGTTATTTTGACTACATGGCAATCTTAGCCTCCAAAGCTGATTATTATGAAAAAGAATACGGATTACAGCCTTTTTTCAAAGCTGGTCTTCATTTAGGGAACGTTATTGTTGCCGAAGTAGGGCTAATAAAAAGAGAGATCGCTTACCATGGTGATGTGCTCAATACTACCGCTCGCATTCAGAGTCTTTGTAATCAACTAAAACAAAAAATGCTGATTTCTGAGGAGGTACTGAAACATCTTAGTCCAGACCATGAAATACAAAGTGATGACTTAGGAGAAGAATTGCTTAAAGGTAAAAAATCAGCAGTGACTATTTATGCGATAAAAAAAATTTAAGGGAAATATTACTACTGGATTTTTAATACTAGCTAAACTATTTCTAAAATTCAAATAGCTTCTAAGTGCTTTTCTAGGATTTCCTCCGTCTTTAATTGAAGTGCCTTTCTGACTTCCGCGTCCATAGCTTTAACATGATATTCAACCTCTTTTTTTAGGTCAAAATATTTTCCATGAATAGTATCTAGCTTTGGATCAACCGCTAGCCAGTTTGGAGCATCTGCTCCTTCAAGTGGTGTTTTCCAAAAGCGTTTGATAAATTTAACGATCTGACTTAAAAAGCCTGGACCATCTCCGATACCCGTATTAATTACGCCTGGATGGACGGCGTTAATGGTGACTCCTGATTCTGCGATTTCTTGAGCAAAATCGATGGTAAAGCATGCATTGCATAGTTTTGAAGTAGCATAGGTTTTTATTTTGTTAAAATCCAATCCATATGGCGTCTTTTCAATATCCAGTTTACCCATTCCATAAAGTTTCGAGTTTACATTAACTATGCGAGCTGGCTGATTTGCCTTCAAAATTGGTAATAAACCTTTGCAGAGTAAGTAAGGTGCCAAATAATTGACCATGAAACTGATTTCCAAACCATCTTCATTCAGTTGTTTTTCTAACATCATTACCCCCGCATTATTGATCAAGGTATCTATATCCGGATGTGCCAATTGAACCTGCTTTATCAAGTTTAGACAACTTTGGATGTTGGATAAATCACCCTGAATAAAGGAAATGGCTGGATTTCCTGAGCTTACTTTTAAGGCTTCTACGACGGTTTGTCCTTCGGCCACTTTTCTTACGGAAATAATTACTCGGTGTCCTTGCTTTAACAAAATTTCTGCGATGGCTTTTCCAATACCTCGATTGCCACCAGTGACTAAAACAGTATGTTGAGGATCAATATCCAGGTATTGATCTTTTTCTGAAAGGTATTGATTCAATAGATAAATAGCTGCTTTATTTTTCTGTGCAACTGCGATAGAGATGGGTGTTTCCTTACTAAAGTCTTGAACAATTGCTGGGTTTGCTCCATTTTTCAGAAGTAATTCCGCCATTTCTAACCGTCCCTTTTGGATACTTTCCAGTAAGGCGTTGGTCGCATACTCGGGATGCTGATAATTGGGATCTACACCCATTTTGAGGTGATATTTAACCAACTCAAGGTCGCCCTTCTCTGTTGCATGAAACATTTCTTTCCAGTTGCCACCTGCTGCCATAATATTCTAGTTTATCACTAAACTACAAGAAATAATGGGGATTATTGGTAATGCATCAAACATAAGGCTGTGCTCAAAAAAAATAACAAACAATTGCGATTAATTCCCTACGCTCA
>CAXIDD010000614.1:0-3481 GCA_964021975.1 uncultured Saprospirales bacterium
AATAAAATATTTTGACACAGTTTATGCAATACTTCCGAACACAAGGTACGATGACCCTAGCTATAGCTAGGGCTAATGCATACTCAAACAAGTAAAAACCAAGGGGAAGGGAAAGAATGAGATAGATGAACTTCTCGGCTACGGCGCGTAGCATTCGCATTATATCTCATATCCAAAATCTACGCCTTTCGGATTACAGATTTGCAATAATTTCTATTTACATAGGCAAGTAAATAAAGGATATTATACAATATATACAAGAAAAGCCCTTTAAGTCATTGACTTAAAGGGCTTTCTCTTTGTAGCGGCGGCAGGACTTGAACCTACGACCTTCGGGTTATGCTTACCACTACAGTTTTCACTGCCACTGACGTTTACAGTCAGCGTTTGTTGGTCTGGACTTTCTCTTCATCCTTTCTTTAGAAGATTAGGATGTCTGCCATCAAGTCTCTACACCTTCTCTGATAATTAATATCAGAGCTTGGCTCGGGATTACCACACAACAGGCTTCCCCGAATTTGACAAATATTCACTAGGCTATTTCTAACCTAGCAGCCCTAGCAAGAATTTGATGGTACAATTAATTTTGTACACTACTTTAGGAAAGTGGTTCCTTAAGTATAATTTCAAATTTTACAACTTGAGCCCGACGAGCTACCAACTGCTCCACGCCGCGATTTTACCATTTTCCATACTTTTATGGAAAAATATTGATTTTAAATCAACACCACTTTTAAAGTGGATTGCAAATATAGAGACTATTAAATTAAGACACAAGCTTCATCTTCGTTTTTATTTAAAAATGTTTCCATAATAATTTGAATAACTTCTTAAGTCCACCCCAATCAATTTTGTACTTCATCTTGTTGTACTAGAAAAGGAGACGTATTTTTAATTATCTTTGTAGCGAATTTTCGCTAGCCAAATGTTTTAGATGGTGAGAAGCTTAGAGGTGATGAATTGTTGGATTAGCTTAAAGAAGTCATTGATCAAAAGAATAGAAAGCTTTTCTAGAAATGACTGTACTAAAAAAATAGACTTAGATCTTTAATTCATTACCTCATATTTCGCCAATTCAAAAAATGCCAAATAAAAACAAATGAAAGAAGTATTTATCGTTTCAGCTGTACGGACACCACTAGGTAGTTTTGGAGGAGCCTTGTCTGGTCTTACTGCAATTGACTTGGGTAGTGCAGCCATTAAAGGAGCGCTAGAAAAAGCAGGCCTTGATCCAGCAGAAGTACAAGAAGTATTAATGGGCAATGTAGTCAGTGCCAACTTAGGTCAAGCCCCTGCCCGCCAAGCAGCGCTTGGTGCAGGGATTGGACAGAACGTACCTTGTACAACGGTCAACAAGGTTTGTTCTTCGGGGATGAAAACGATTATGTTTGGGGCCCAGAGTATCATGTTGGGACACAATGATGTAGTAGTTGCCGGTGGAATGGAAAGCATGTCCAATATTCCTTATTATATGCCCAAAGCCCGCTGGGGCGCAAAATACGGACATACCCAATTGGTTGATGGTCTTGCCAAAGATGGCCTAACGGATGCTTACGACGAAGTAGCCATGGGCGTGTGTGCTGATCAAACGGCTGAAAAATACAATGTCAGCCGGGAAGCCCAAGATGCTTATGCGATTGGTAGCTACCAAAAAGCCGCTGCCAGCACTGAAGCAGGTATTTTCGCCGCCGAAATTGTACCCGTCGAAGTACCCCAACGTAAGGGGGCTCCTTTAGTAATTAAAGAAGATGAAGAGTACAAACGAGTGAAATTCGAGAAGATACCTCAATTAAGACCAGCTTTTACTAAGACTGGAACTGTCACTGCCGCTAATGCGTCTACCATCAATGACGGTGCCTCAGCCCTAGTTTTAGCAAGTAAAGAGAAAGTCGATGAATTAGGGCTAAAGCCCATCGCAAAAATATTGTCTTTTGCAGATGCTGCCCACGAGCCAATGCTTTTTACGACGGCACCTACAAAAGCCGCTCCTAAAGCACTCGAAAGAGCAGGCCTGGATTGGGATGCAGTAGATTATTTAGAGGTTAATGAAGCCTTCGCAGTAGTGCCGATGGTCTTTGCACAAGAATTAAAGTTAGATCCAGAGAAAATCAATGTTTATGGTGGAGGTGTTTCATTGGGTCACCCCTTAGGTGCCTCAGGCGCCCGTATCGTGACAACTCTTACCAACGTCTTGCAACAAAAAGAGGCCAAAATTGGTTTGGCCACACTTTGTAATGGAGGTGGCGGTGCTAGTGCTATTGTCATTGAGCGGGTATAATAAATAATAGATTTTTAGTATTGAATAGGAGTCATCCCGATTTTTTTAATCAGAAAACCCGGGATGACTCTTATTTAATTGTTTTCAGCAATCTTTCCATCAATCCAACCTTTCGGTAGGTAAAAATTCATTCCAGTTTTTTGTTCTACATCTAGGAGTTGATTCCGGAGCTCAGTACTTCTAAGGTATATGGCCGCTCTAAGCTGGTTAATGTGCTCTAAATCTTTTGCTTGGGCTTCTTTAATTAAACCATACTGAGCTTGATTATCTTGTTGTTTGACAATACGGTGCCATTCGTCAATTAGCGCCAGCTCTGCTGGCGCGACGTAGCCGGTAAATAAAGCTTGTTGAAGTTGGGATTTCATAGCTGGATAATATGGATCCAGCTGATTAAAAGTCTGAGAGATAGAATTATGGTGGCTAAGGATGGTAGAGGTCCAATAATTGGGACCAATCAGCCGCTCGCCTGGATAACCATACTTATCCAATATCGTATTTAATTGCTGCATTTGTTGGATGCTGTGCTTTGCAAATTTCTTTTCTGCATATCTATCCTGGGCTTTGGAGCTTATTCGAAACAAGACGAGCAGGGCCTTTCTTTGGTCTTTGGCAAACATTTTTTTTACTTGTCCTTTTAGTTCTGAGTTCAATTGATCTTCGTATTGGGCATACAGAATGGTGTACGTTCTCTTAAAATCTTTCCACTCAGATTTCGTCCATAAAGGAGCTAAATGGGTATTCTTTTTGAT
This sequence comes from uncultured Saprospirales bacterium, assembly GCA_964021975.1. GTDB lineage: Bacteria > Bacteroidota > Bacteroidia > Chitinophagales > Saprospiraceae > DATFKA01. Next base: position 3,028 of record CAXIDD010000614.1, read on the forward strand.
TGATTTAAGTTTCCAACCGCCAAGAACACCGCGCTTAACTAGTTCCTTAGCTTTTTCTTTCTCATTCAGCTGTAGTGCAAGCTGGCTAGCTACTTGATATTCTCTTAGGAAAATGAAATCGTATTCTTGGAATAAACCTTCGTAGATGGCATACGCTTCTTGGTATTGTGCTTCAGCTATAAGTGTTTCTGCCTGGATGACTTGTTTATGGTAAATGGTATAGTCATCTTCTATTTGAGCATTGAACTGCATTGATTGTAAGAGGATAAATAAACAGGATAGGAGTTGGTATGGCATTGTATGAGTTGTTCTAATAGTGTTGGGTGAAATTGACCATTAGACTAGAGATTTTGATTTGAAGTCATTGGTTGGTTAGGGGGCTTTATTTTCTACTTACTTGCAGGTTGAATTAGAATTCTCAGAATTACGAGAAGTGTAGAGTATTTTGTAGGAG
>CAXIDD010000615.1:0-3472 GCA_964021975.1 uncultured Saprospirales bacterium
ACTTTCTAGAAACCGAATAGGCCGTCCGGGCATTCCCGCATAAGGTGTAAACCTCCGAGTCAAACGCACTACTTCTTTAATGGCTTCTTTCGTGATTTTAACTTGGGTATCTTGTGCTATATCGTTGATCTTTTTTAAGATAATTTGATTAATATCTTGCCTTGGTTCTTCTAAGGAAATAATTTGAAAGTTGGATTTATAAGTTGGACTTTGCAGTTCAATCCGAGCTAGCTCTTCTCCGGTACATTAAGTGATGACACGCAGATCTCCCCCACTGATGAATGGCAACAAATAATCTGCCATGCTAACACTATTGCCTACATATTTTCCAACTTCAAATAGGTCCATTAAATTTCGAATAAACAAGAAGTCATTCGGTTGATTTTGGAACTCTCTACAAAGTTCTCCAATATTAAACTCCCAGCCATTTTCACCGCTCAACTCCTTAATCATATTAGAAGCGGTTGTTTCCCAGATGGTTCCTGGTATACTCTGACTTTTTAGCATTCGACTAAGGTCCCAAATTAAGGCCGTCTTCCCTACGCCTGAAGGGCCTACAACCAAGATGTTTTTCCCAAAATTACCTTTCAAGACCTGAACAATCCGTTCTAATTCTTCGTCCCGTCCATAAACCTGAACCTTTTCAATTTGCAAAGGTTTACCTACTTTTTCTAAAAGTTTAGAGCTATTCTCTTGTCCATTATTGATTAGATCTTCTCCAGGATCTGCCACATCGACTGGAAAATCTTGGCGAAGTAATTCTGTTTGGTTGAACCAGATCGTTGATATAATATTCTGTACGGAATTGAGGTAATTCTTACGTGCAAATTCAATTTTCACAGTTTCCTTCAAATGCTCTTTTAAGGCAGGATAATCATTGGCGAAAGCCTCCAGGCCTAAAGTGGGAATAATCCCCCAATATCCAGTAGCGAGTTCTTGATAAAAAGTATCAAATGTTAATTCGAAATCAGGATAGGTGAAGCCATCTTTTGATGCCGGGAAAGGAATATTTAATTCATCCTGTACAAAATCCTCTGTACTCCATTCGTCTAGGAGTTTAGTTGCATTTCCTTTGTTTAGGATATTTTTTTGAATGGCATCTTGATAATCTTTGGACAGTTCTTTCAAGCTCATGCCTGTACGTAGGGTGGTTTTATCCCTAAGTGGGTTTAAAAAATTTAAACCTGGCGTAAAGTGCAATCGAAAAGCATAAAAAGGTATCGTTATCCTGAAGGACATGAGGCAGCTTTCATTTGTTTAAAAACTTATTAATGATTTGAAAATCAAGCAATTAAAAAGTCGTTAAACCCATATAATCACTTCGCTTCCCGACGCAAGGCCGGTACAGGTTCGCATATTTTATTTTAATCATCACCCTTTGACCCCGCAGTACTGCTGGATGATTAAACAAGATTATGCTCATTTAATTTAGATAATAATCAAACCCTCTGACGATTCACCAAAGGCAAGATGTTCCTGCTTTGAAAAACGCAGTCCGCTAATATAAGCTAATAATGCATCAAACTGGTGCCAGTTTTCTGGGATTTTCACCAAACTTAAAGAAAAATTATTTATCAAGTCCTCGGTCAAGTCTGCAATATTGGATTTATCTTTTTTATATAAATCTGGGGAAAGGCCAAGGTGTTTTGCAAGTTGTCCAGGATAAACCTCGAAAAGCTGGCAATTTTGTTGACCCAATTGGGCTTTCAAACGCATCGCTCTGGCCGTTAAGCCTCCTAAAAACATAGGAGACATGGCGCGTAATTCTTGGTCAGCCTTCCTATAAAAATAATTCCCTTCCGGAGCGCCAGTTTTATATACAAGCGGCAAAGAAAGAGGCGCATCAATAAATACCATTTTGATTGGATGTTGACTTAACCAAGTTTCAATCATTTTATCAGCATCTTGTTTTTTTTGACTTTGGGTAAAAACAATTTGGCCATGTTCATCAGCAGAAGCAATGACGGTAGTTCCTGCCATTTTACTACCGTAATCAATACCAATATGTGCTTCTACTTTACTGGGCATAGTAGCTTTTAATTTGTACTAAAAGGGGTTGAACGGGTTGAATGTCTTCTTCCTCTTGAGTATAATGAAGATGAGCTTGCTCGTAAACAGGGCGTCTTTCTGCCAGTTTCTGCCGGATAAAAACTTCTAGTTCGAATGGGTTTTTATCGCGCAAAAGTGGTCTTTTATCTTGCCCTTGTAACAAACGACCAAGCAGAACTGGAATAGCAGGATCAATAAAAATACTCAGACCATGCTGATTGATCCAAGTCATGTTGTTTTCGAAACAGGGCGTGCCACCGCCGGTAGAGATAATCGCTTTTTCTATGTTTTGAGTGTTCCTCAAGACAGTGGCTTCTTCCTTGCGGAAGAAGCGTTCGCCATATTTAGAAAACACCTTAGCAATACTCATTTTATTCCGAGCGATAATTAGATCGTCTAAATCAATCCATTGGTAAGCCAGCTCCTTAGCCAGCAGCTGGCCAATCGTACTTTTACCACTGCCCATAAACCCAGTCAAGTAGATATTTTGTTGCTCCATTACAATAAATAAATAGGTTTATCCTGTTTGCGACTGATTGCAAAGGCTGCATTAATTAAGCCTACATGACTATAGGTTTGAGGGAAATTTCCCCATTGACTCCCAGAAGCTTCGTGTACATCCTCACTTAATAAGCCTAAATGATTCGCGTGTTTGGTCAAGCGGTCAAAAATTTCGGAAGCTTCTTTAACTCTACCCATTCGTGCTAAAGATTCTACATACCAGAATGCACAAATTAAAAAGGTACTCTCTGGTTCTCCAAAATCGTCGGCGTGACGATAACGATAGAACAATCCAGTTGGCGTACGTAGCTCGTCTTCTAAGACCTTCAAATGCTGCTTAGCCTTGGCAGATCTTGGGTTGAGATAATTCATATTAATCAACTGTAGTAAACTTGCATCTAAGTTAGAATTACCAACGGCCTGGGTGTATACCCCGCGCACTGGATCGTAACAACGCTCGATCATTTCTGTACTCTCTTTAATCATCTGACGGGCTAGCTTCGACATGGATTTGTCTCCTAAATCATCCGCAATACGTTTGGCGGCATGACTTCCAGCCCAATGAAAAAGAAAAGTATAACTGTGCAATTGAGACGTACCTCTAAATTCCCAAAGTCCATTATCTGGTTCGTTCATGGTTTTTTGGATCATTTCCAAACAACGCTTGGCTAGTTCGATCAAAGAAGGCGCTTCTTTATCGACTAATCGTTTGTCATTGAACAATGGTAAAAGCGTGACCAAAACCTGTCCATATACATCATTTTGAATATGCTCAAAGGCCTGATTACCAATTCTCACTGGCTTCTCTCCTTGATAACCATCCAAATCTAAAATGGTCTCAGTTGGCACTCGATCTATAGTAATTGGATACAATGGATGGAAGCGTTTATCCTCTTTGACGGTAATATTTTCAATAAATGAG
>CAXIDD010000616.1:0-3466 GCA_964021975.1 uncultured Saprospirales bacterium
AATATGCTTTAAAAGGATTCCAGCGGGTGCATTTGGAAGTTGGTGCAAGTGAAACAGTCACCTTTGAATTGCCCATTGAAGCTTGTAAACTCATTAACCTGGAAGGGAAAGCTGTTTTAGAGCCTGGCACCTTTACTGTCTCGATTGGGGGATCAACACCTTCTCAGCGAAGTTTGGATTTGGGTGCAAGTGCTTTTCAGCAATCGCAGTTTAGGGTGCAGTAAAATTATTGGGTACTGAGAACATTAAAACGGGATCTGGAGAATTAAAGAATTTGCAGAAATTTAAACAAAATCTTAATTCCTTCCCTTAATTATTGTATTTACTATTTTTGATTAAGCATTAAGACTTATGAATCTGGATCCATTAGAGCAATATAAACACGTCGAACGCTTAGCCTTGGGAAAAGACAGCCCTGCACCTAAGTTTGTCAAAGTAACTTGTCCATCTTGTAATTCGGAAGTACCAGCAAGCGACATAAATATTCATGATAAAATAGGGAAATGTACCAGCTGTAATGCTATTTTCCCAATTCAATCAGAGGTCACGGCGCTCAACACCATTAAAATTGCCAAAGAACCTGTAAACCGTCCTGAAGGGATTGAAGTTTTTCCCTATCAAGGAAATTTAGAAATTATTATAGACCCGCCAATGCATCCATTGGAAGTAATTATTCCTATTTTTTTGTTTCTTTTCACTTTCATGTTTACAGCTATCTTTTTCACTAAAGGGTTCCCAAGAGGAGTTCTTGGATTATTTTGGGTACTCAGTTCTTTTAGCGTAGCAAATCTCATTAATCGAAAAAAACATAAGGCTTATGTTTCAATTGATGAGGAATATCTGGGTATTTACTGGAAGCCAAGAAAATTTTACAAAAATCAAAAATTTGCTGTTTCAGATATTGATCAACTTTATACCAAATTCTATGGCGGTCGCAGCTCCGTCTATTTGATTGTTAATGGCTTGGATGGTGAAAAACACATCAAATTAATCGAAGGCCTGGAAAGTAAATCCAAAGCCCGTTTTCTAGAACAAGAAATCGAAAGGCATCTAGGAATTACAGACCGGTCTATTCCTGAGGAGATGAATTAGGAGTGGGTTCTTTCGGGCTTTTGTCCTCCCTCGACGCTAAAGCGTCGATCCCTCCGGAGGAATATTTTTCTGTCTTGTTCTGGATTTAGGCTACGCCTAAATCCAGAACAAGACTTCTTTTATTGTGGAGCTTGTTCCCTCTTTAACTTTTCTGAGGTCTTATCTGATAAAACTAAAGCCTAGTTTTACAGTAAAATTATACTTACCTATCCTCTACTTCTATTCCTATCAATAGTTTACCAGACTTGCAACTCATCAATGGCCATGCTTGCGGCCTGCTCTGCCCGATGATGTCCTTCCGGTAAAATGGGATGCGTAGTCAATCTGACTTTTAAGTATTGGAGTTCGGTTTCTTGAAAATCTATGGTCATTGGTACTTTATTGCGGCCTTGGATCAAATTCCGCTCATCGGTTTCTTGGGACATCACCAATTCATACCGTTCTCCGTCTTTACTTGCCCAAATGTCTACTAATTTTGGGGGATAGACGCCAGATATTGTAAATCGTAAAGCATTGAAGGTCAGTTTACTTGCTGTAATGGTGTCAGGAAAAGCTAAGATGGTCGTCATTTCTGTTTTAGCTTTTTGCCAGTGTGGGTCGCTAATGTGGAGTTTACCATAACTCAGGTCAGAAAGCTTGTCCATAGGATTCCCTTTTTCATCAGTAGCTTTAACATTAGCTGCCAAATGAACTGGAAAATTCAAGGTGGAAATACGCCCTATGGGTTTTCCACCTCTATAAGATTGTGCTTTGATCGTAAGGCTTTCCAATAGATAAAAAGGCCCATCATAAATCATTGATTCCTCCGTAGGATCGCTGCCATCTATAGTGTAGTAAATGTCTAGATCATTGACTTCCGTATGCATACTGATTTCAATGCCATCTTTGGTCCCCTGATGGTCAATCCAAGGACTAAAAGCACTTGGTGCATAGCGAATATTCTGAGCATCCAAACGATCTAAATAAACAAACATTCGCTCCGTAAAATCATTCCAATCCTGGACTGATTCTTCGGTCCAGGCGTTCTCGGCGATTGCAAAAACGCGGGGGTAGGTCATGTAGGTCAATTTACTCCAATCGCTAATGGACTCCGTCCAGAGATTAGCTTGCGTACCTTTGATTAAAGCCGCTTCCTCTGGGTTTAAGCTATCTGGTTTGACTTTGTAGTTATAAGCAGTTGATAACAATAATTGGGAATAACCTAGGTTTGGCTCTAGATCATCGTGTCCTTGTTTGAGGTCTATGTAGCAATATTTACTGGGCGTCATTATGACTTCATGACCTGCTTTAGCCGCTGTAATTCCACCTTCTTCTCCTCGCCAGGACATGACGGTTGCATTCGGAGCTAAACCACCTTCTAAAATTTCGTCCCAGCCAATCATTTTCTTATTCCTGGCATTGATAATCTTTTCTACACGTTTGATGAAATAGCTTTGTAATTCTGCTTCATTTTTGAGCCCTTCGGCTTTCATTTTTGCTTGAGCTGCCGGATCAATTTTCCATTGCTCTTTATTGCATTCATCACCGCCGATGTGTACATATTCGTATGGAAACAGGTCCATCACTTCGTTCAGCATTTTATCGATAAAGTCGTAGGTAGCTTCTTTTCCCGGATTGTAGGTATTGTTCTTAAATACGCCCCCCGTAGCAACGTAAGGTGCTGCATTTACACAGCCGAGTTCTGGATAGGCGGCAATGGTTGCCTGGGCATGGCCGGGCATATCAATTTCAGGGATCACTTCTATATGTCGTTCTTTAGCGTAAGCAACAATGTCTTTGATTTCTTCTTGCGTATAAAACCCGCCATAAGTTGCCTCTTCTCCTGGTTTTTGAGTAGGTCTCCCCCACCAATCTGAAATACGCTCGTCGGTATTGTTATAATCCATGCGCCATGCGCCGACTTCCGTTAATTTGGGGTAAGCTTTGATTTCTACCCGCCAGCCCTGGTCATCTGCCAAATGCCAATGGAATCGATTGAGTTTCAATTCGGCCATTTTATCCAGGACTTCTTTGACCTGAGCTACGGTGAAAAAATGCCTGGAAACATCAAGCATAAACCCTCGCCAGCCGAAGGCAGGTTTGTCTTGAATTTGTACAATTGGAAGAATAAATTCTTTGGTTTTTTTAGCCGTTTTACCATAAAAATCAGTAGGCATTAATTGCCGCAAACTCTGGAAACCATAGAAAAAGCCCGCTTCCGTTGCTGCTTTGATCTGTATCTTTTCAGGACTGATGTTCAAATGGTAGGCTTCGGCAGCCAAAGTATTGTCCTGGATCAATTGAATGCTATTTTCAGTAGCAGTCTCCACTATTTTAGGACTCCAGGAAAGTTGGTTTTGGAAATGATCAGCAAAAGATTGGGCCAATTCCGATT
>CAXIDD010000617.1:0-3465 GCA_964021975.1 uncultured Saprospirales bacterium
GCTGCGTTTAATAGGTTGTTGGAAATAAGATTGGGCCTTTAGGTCCGATCCTTTATAAGTCATCCAGGTATCTTGATTCTGGATGACATCATTCCCTAAAACATGCAAGGTATCTCCCGATTCATTAATTACTTTGACAGCTGTATATTTTTGCAGCGCAGCATCCCAATCCCGAGGCACCTCTGCAAAGGGATAGGTACCCCAGTAATCAATATCAATAAAATGCCGAGGTGCTTCAAATTTACTGGCATAACGTCGTTTATCGGGGTCCACTGCGTGTTCGGTTATATACTCGATGTGTTTTTTATAAAACCCAATCATTTCTGGTGGGAGTGTAAAAACGGAAAGTCTATTCAGCCGACGATGGGCCCAAAAGCCCCAAATATCAGCTTCTGATCCAGGCAGGTAAACGATCGAGGAGCCGATGAATATTATGGTAAAAATAGTTGCGAAAAAACCTTTCATAGTATTCAAGATTTGGAGACAAAATTAAAGTAGCGACGTCGCTACTAATTCAAAAAGAAAGATTCATATGCCCAAAATAAATCCTTAACTACTCGATGTTGTGCAATCATAAAATCTTGCCCATTGATATCAACGAAGTAGCGTTCGACAGGTTTGTTATTCACCTCATATTGATTGAGCTTACTATCGTAAACTAGGTTGTCTGGAAAAATGGGGAAGAAACGGACTTTCATGGTAGAGTCACTTTTAGTCTTCAATTCAATAGAACAAAAAGGAACCAATTGACGAATAGAATCTTGTCCAAGGTGAGCATTTCGAAAAGCTTCTGCTCCTACACTTTCAAAGCCTGCAAGATAGGCTTCAATCCGAGCCCTTGAAGGCGGTGTTTCTTTTTTCTCTTGTAGATCATAAAAGGGCGATACTGCAAAATTAGTATTTCCCTTTTGTTCCATTTGAAAAGAATATTCGCGTTGTTTAGGAAACTCTACCTGTAAAGAAGCAATCTCTTTTTCTTGATGATTAAAAATAGAGCGGTCTCTCCAGTTATCACCTTTCAAATTATACCGGAAGCGTAGGTTTCCCTGCCAATTCGGCAGATGTGCTACGTAGGGTTGCTCGGCGCCTTCTAGCATTAAATAGGTTCCATTTTCATCCGCGGTACCACCACCTACATAATAGACTTTCAACACTTTACCAGACTTATCATAAAGTTCTACTTTAATACCACGCGTGGCTAAATCCTGCAACATATTGGGTACTGCTGCTTGGGGTGGTTTGTACATCATTTCTACTCTAGAAATTGCATCTAAAAGGTTTTCTACTGCATTCGGACGGGCAGTGTAGTATTGGTTGTAGGTCCACGCATCTCCATTTCTTTCGAGTAGTGTAGTACTACCATCTATACGATTGGCTAAAAATATTTTATAAATCTGATCTGGCGGTACCGCGAACTCCCGGTCTGCGCCAATCAAAGTTCCGGCTTCAGCGGGACCTTTTTTTAAGTACAAAAAACTCAATCCTCCCAAAACAACAAAGCAGATTCCTAGTATGATATTCTTTTGCATAACTATCTTCTATTGACTAAAGCGCCGGCGACGGATGTAATTGTAAAGGACTCCAAACAAACTAATAAACACTAAAGGCAATCCAATGTTGAGCAGTTGCCAGTAAGTTCTTTCATTTTGAGCCTTGGTCTCATCAAGCAATCTTAGTTTTACTTCTTTTGAACGTGCTTCAATTACCCCATTGGTATCTAAAAGATATTCCAAGGTATTGACCAGAAAATCTTTATTTGAAAATTGGAATTTTTCAAAGTCATTAAATCCTAAGGGTAAATAAGACCCCTTCTCAAAATTGGCTTTATTTTTAGCAACGTCACCATCGGAGACGACAACCATCCGCGTTGGGATGGAGGTAGATTTAAACGTCATGTCGAGACGTTCTAAGCCTGCCAACATATTTTCTGTAACCCTATTCTCAAAAAGTGAAGGAAAGCTACCTTCTAAAGCTACCGCTAATATTTGCGGGCCTTTATTGAATTGCTCGGTAGGAAGGTCTGTTTGCAGAAAATCAAAGTTAAGACGAATTGGGTTGTACTGCAATCGAGAGCGAGGTGAGCTGGACAATAGCACCGTCCTTTGGATAGGGGTTTTGGTTCTGCTGGTGGTATCAATACTACTAGCAAATTTCAAATTTAGCGGATTCAAGCTTTTGACAATGGGATGATCCGTTTGTGGAAGTACCACTAAGTGATAAGGATATCCAAACAGCTCCGTTTGGTTGGCATTCCCTACCCTACCCGTATTTAACGGGATCCTGGTATGCTGTAGATCTAAAACCAAATTAGGCTGTATCCGGACGCCATAATTAAACAATAAGTTATCTAGGTTAAGTTGATAATCTGTTGCCACATAATCATCGGTACCTCCCAGGCTATCTAGGTTGGCACGCATGGCATCAACCAACCAAAGGACCTTTCCTCCGTTCATGATATATTGATCGATCTTGAATTTATCCTCATCGGAAAAAGCAAATCGAGGTTTGGCTATTATCATAGCTGCAATTTCCTGATCCACCTGAACGACCTCATCTAGGTTTAAACGATCCGTATTATAGAAAGCCCTTAGCGTCTTTTCTAAATCAGCTGTTTCCAAAGGGTTCAATTCGCCGTGACCATTTGTGAAAACGATATTTTTCTTGGTAGGCGACTGTAGTTTTTGAATGATATTGGCAAACTGATATTCTAAAAGACCAATCGAATTTTCTAGGACAATATCATCAGGCATTCCTGGCACTTGGTTATAGAGAAAGTTAACCGCTGCCGGACGTCCTTTGTAGTAAAATTTTGCATAAGGATAGATCACCTTAACCGAGACTTCATCGGCATTTTGCACTCGATTTTGAACTGGATAAATCCCTTGATTGGCTAAGTTCTTTTGTGCAGCCATATCAGCCTCATTATCTCCCGACATAGGATCGGCAAAACGGTATTCGATAAAGCCAGATTGTGCCCTAAAGTCTTCTAAGGTTTGTTGTGCGGCCTCCCGCAGTCGTTTATAGTTGGCCGGAAGGTTTTTGCCATCCAGCATGATTTCGATGGTAACCACGTCATCTAACTCCCGTAGGAGTTTTTTGGTACCTTCCGTTAAAGTAAACCGTTTTTCTTCTGTGAGGTCCCATGCATTGTATAAAGCGGTATTACTTAAGCGTGCATTCCCCAAGATATTTATAAACAGGATAATACCGATTGCAAAAACCAGTTGCAGGATTGATTGTGAACGTTTTTTATTTTTCCCCATTACCATTTCCGCTTTTCTAATACAAATAAAGTAGCTAACATAAAGATGGCACTTACCGATAAAAAGTAAAGAATATCTCTAGAATCTAAAACGCCCCTACTAATGGATTGATAATGAAAGTCTATCCCTAGTTTTTCTACAAAGTCATCTCCTTTCCCAATAAAAAAAGGCAGCTTACTAAAAAAGAAAAAACCATAATAGA
>CAXIDD010000618.1:0-3460 GCA_964021975.1 uncultured Saprospirales bacterium
TTTATCGGTCTCCTCCTCTTTTTTATCTTCATCTGATTTAGCCTTTTCCTTTTTCGCTTTTTCAGTAGCAGCTTTCTTTTCTTTTGCTAAGGCATCATTGACCCTTTTAGCTTCGATCATATCATAACCAAAATGGGCATTACCGAGTGACCAAAATACCTTTTGGCCGCTTTGATCCCACTGTGGGAATTCACCACCAAGGCTGGTCAACTTCCAAGAAGGGAAAGAGGCACTTTTAGGGTTGGCGACAGAAATGCTAATGGTTTCTCCACCGACAGGTGGTACAGTGACAACATATATTTCATTGTTAATTTGTGCCATGGCTTTGTCGCCCTTGGGGGCCATTTTTACAACCGTTGCACTAGAAGGCTTTTGAGCAGGCTCCGTATTGATTTCCTGTAGCATACAGTGATTAAAATCAGATAGGTTGTACGTTTTAATGCCGGTGACCTTGAGATGTGCTTTCTCATCGGTTCCATCCCAGCGCATGGAGATTAGACCTTTGCTATTGTGATACATATAGATCCGGTCATTGGCATCCACAAAGTGTGGTGCTCCTCGTCCACCTGAAGCTTTAATGAAATTCGTTGTTCCTCCATTGCCATCGATCCAAACAATATTATTTTGAGTACCAAAGGCAAATGGTCCAATAGCATCCTGGAACGCTTTGGCTGGTCCCGTTACACAAACAATTCGATTGGTTTTTTTATCCCAGGCAAGCTGGGAAAAATAACCAGCTTGTTCGTTGAGTTTTTGTGGGTTTGCACCTGGATTTGGGGTCATTTTATAGACATTTCCTTCCTTCCCTTCCCAGGTAGTGAAGGCAATAGCTGTTCCGTCACCATTCCAAACGGGTTGAGCTTCAGTAAAGTCATTGGAGGTTAAGCGTTCGGCTTTACCATTTGGATAATCCATAATATACAGCCGGTTAAGCGCCGTGAATACCATCTTTTTGCCGTCAGGCGATACCTGGGCATCCCGGATTTGGGTAACCAGCATTTCTGGATCATCTTTAATGGGATACTTGAAGAAAACTTCAGGGCCCATATCCAATTGCTCATCTACCTCAAAAGGAATATTCGAAGCCTGGTTGTCTTCGATACCAATTTTCCAGATTTTTCCGCCGTAATAAGCGACTAGGTTTTTGCTGTCCGGTGTAAAGGACATGGCAGGGTAGACCCCCAAAGTGGCCATGGATTCTTGTTCATCCCGTTGTACTGGATAAGCCAGCCAGTCTTCATCCCCTGTTTCTAAATTCCTTTTGACTAAGCCCGTTTCCGTATTATGGCGCGTACCGTAGACCAGCCATTTGCCATCGGGCGAAAGGGTAGGAGCAAAGGCAGAGCCATAGCGATTGGTTTTAGTAGTCATTTCAGCCGTTTCCCGATCGAAAACAGCGATTTGATATTGAGGGAACTGAGCATTGTAATTCCAAGAGCCCGTCCGTCGAGAGAACCAAATATATCGGCTATCTTTTCCAAAAGCAGGTTCTACGGTTTTTAGGCTAGCTGGCTTTTTGATAAGCTGTGTACCAGAACCACCATCTTTGTGGTAGAGGTGTAGTTTGAGCGAACGACCACCTTTTGCAGCGACCAGATAGTCCCCATCGGGAGTCCATTCTACAGATTGGTAATTTCGGTCGGTATCTTTCGTGATTTGAGTTTGTTCTTCGGAGGCGAGATCCATAATCCAGGCATTTCCGGCGCCACTTTTATCTGAAATGAAAGCTAGGTGCTTTCCGTCTGGACTATATTTAGGATGTGTCTCGTAGGCAATACTTGTAGTAATTCTTTTGGCTTTCCCTCCTTCAATAGGCAGTTGGTAAATGTCACCCATCATATCAAAAACCAGTTGTTTCCCATTTGGGTGGACATCGAGATTAAGCCAAGTACCTTCTGTAGTTTTGAGGTGAATGGTACGGCCGGGCTCCAAGGGAAGTTCTTTAGTGGCTTTCTTTGTTTTTGTAGTGTCCGATTTTTCAGACTTTTCTTGAGCGACTAAACCAGTTTGAAAGATAATCGCAAATAAGAGTAGGGCTAAAGTATATTTATTCATATTAACTTGATTATTTATTTAACCAAGATAGGAAAAAGTTGTCGGGTGTAAAGTATGCCAAGAAAGAATTAGAGTTTGGAGCCTCTCACCTGGATTTATTAGGACTTAGGTATATTAATTTTTTCCCTTACGGGGAAAAGAAAAGTGCACGTAAAATGAGTTTTAAAATTGTCTTTTTAAATGGAGATTTTAGAAGCTATGAAAACAATAAGCATGATCAACCCCATTATAAATGCCCAGCCTGTAATCTAGGTTCTGGGCATCTATAACCTTCTTTACCATTGGTAGAAAACTCCTACACTATAGGCCGTATTGGCATAGATTAAGCGTCCTGATAAAGGTTTGGCAAAACCCGCGCTAATGCCCATCTTTTCATTAAAATGAAAAGCTACTTCCGGAGCAATGGTCAAATGTTCTGTATTATTGGCAAAAATAGAAGTCCCTGTTGCCTCGCTTGCTAGGATTCCATTATTGAAAGATTCTACACCGTACAACCTGCCAATCAAGGAGACTTTTTGCTTGAATACGGTGACACCTGCTTCGACTCCATAACGAAATTCATCCGAAAATCCTTCCGTCCGATTATTGGTTGAATTCGCCATCGCCCGTTTGTAATACACCTTCCGAACCACCAGCCGTTTCGCCTAAAGGTAAACCCAATTGAAGGCCTACGCTCAGCGCGGTAGAACCTTTCTGAAATAGGTTGTAACGCAAACCTAAATCCAAGTCACCAATGGAGTTGATGGCCTCTCCAGCCTGTAAAATTTCTCCGGTGGTACTAGAAACGGTATTATTAAAAAGACTCCGGGCAAAGAAAGGGAAATAGACGGTACCGGTTAGTTTTTCAGTGATACCATATTCGCCGTAAACATTGGTGAAGTAAATACCATTGGTAACATTGGGGTCAATTTTGCCTTGATCCGTATAGTGTTGATTGGCTACTAGCCACCATTGAGCAACTTTAAAATAGCCACCATTTTTTGGTTTGGGCCAGCCATCTTCGGCCATTAATGAACTAGAAAGTAAGCATAGATATAAAAGAAAGATTAATTTTTTCATGGTTGATTTTGTTGTGCGGATTATCGCAGGTGGTGGAGAAGATTATTCATCAATTTTACCATCGCCGACCTTTACTCGGAAGGGTTTACAGAAATAGAGTAAATAGTCGTAATCTTTAATGTCTACATCCTCGATGGTATAGCTGTGGGCTCCGCTAAAGGTGCTTACCATACTCACTTCTAAAGCACCTGAAGTAGTGTTAGGGTTATTGGTGAGGTATAAATAAAGACCTGGAAGGGCACTACTAGCCCTGTAGTTCTCTGCAACTTCAATGACCAGATTGGTTCCATCTTGAGTGATGGTGAAATCTCCTTCTAACTGGTAAAAAGTGGTCGTTTTGATAACG
>CAXIDD010000619.1:0-3460 GCA_964021975.1 uncultured Saprospirales bacterium
CCCTCGGCACCCCGTCCTGCTTTTAGTACAATGATGGGTTTGTAACGCGAAATGGCTTTTGCTGCGCTCATAAAACGGCGGGCATCCTTCATACTTTCCATATAAATGAGGATACAAGAAGTGTATTGATCTGTACCAAAATAATCAATCAAAGCAGCAAAATCAATATCCATCATCGAACCTAATGACACATAGTGACTGAACCCCACCCGCTGATCAACTGACCAATCCAGAATAGAGGTTAGTAAAGCTCCGCTTTGAGAAATCAATGCCAATTTACCTGGCAGGGCCATTTTAGGTGCAAAACTGGCGTTGATACCTAACCTTGGATTGATAATTCCTAAACAGTTAGGGCCAATAATGCGCATTTTATATTTCTGAGCATTGTGCTGGACTTGGTGATAGAGCTGTCGACCCTTTTCTCCAGCCTCGGCAAAACCAGCAGAGATGATAATTAGGCCACCTATGTGTAATTTCCCACAATCTTCTACTATATCTGGAACCGTAGCTGCCGGTGTACAGATAACACCAAGGTCAACTGCTTCGGGCACTTGATTAATTGAAGCATATGCTCGAACACCTTGTACGGCACTTTCTTTGATATTAACGGGATAGATCACGCCGCCATATCCTGCATTGAGCATGTTTTTCATTACACCGTACCCCACAGATCCTGCTCGATTAGAAGCACCAATGATAGCAATGGTACGGGCTTTAAGTAGTTTATCTAACTGGCTTTGCATGTTTATTTTGTTTTTAGGCTTTCTGGTTTAGTGGTTTAGTTTTCCATTAATGTAAAAATGCTAAGCATTAAAATTGCCAATAAGGCTTTAGCTGACCAAGAGATCCATGGAGGTACATTTCGTAGGTTTCCCAAACGCGCATACCAGAATGCGTTGGTTCATCAATCGGGGTATAAGGTTCTTCGTCATTATAACCAGCAATAAAACTTAGTACACCTTGACGAAGTGCCTGTACATTATAACCACCTTCAAGCGTTGCAAAAACCTTGGGGAAGTTTTCACGAAGTAGCTGACCAATTTTATAATAGGCATAACTACTGACTTTTAAATCTAATAAAAGATCATGCGTGTGGGCATCAAATCCAGCAGAAACAGCCACCACATCGGGTTCAAATTGTAGTGCAATAGGTAGGCTATTTTCGATAGCATCCAGGAAAATATCATCCCCACTCTTAGGTGGTAGCGGCAAATTAACAGTATAGCCCTTTCCATCACCTACCCCGATTTCAGTTACGAAACCATTGCCAGGGAAAGCTGGATATTGGTGCAAAGACCAATACATCACTCGATCACTTTTATAAAAAATATCGGAAGTGCCGTCGCCCAAATGACCATCAAAATCAAAAATCAATACCTTTTTCCCTTGTTCGACTAAGCGTTGAGCGGCAACAGCTACATTGTTGAAGATACAAAAGCCACTTCCATGTGCGGCATAGGCATGATGCCCTGGTGGGCGGACCAAAGCGAAGTCTCCTTGTTCGGAAGCTTGAACCGTAGCCCCAACTGCGTGGATCGCAGCTTGATAAGAACCCTTACTAAGAATGGTCTCTGGATCCATACTAATACCTTGCTCACAAGAAGCCTTTACCTGATCTATATAATCTTGCCGATGAACAAGTGGGAGGAAGGGTTCTCCATTCAATAGGGTAGCTTCTGGAAGCCCGGAAAAAATTTCGATCCGTTTTTTACTTTCTGGGTGCATACATGTTTCATGTTGAGTATAGATAGGATGATAGAGCAGCTCCATAAGTTGTTTTTTGGTTTAAGGATTTGGAGGTTTAAGGATTTTTTATTTGAGCATTAGCGAAACCAATCGGCGTATTTCACATAATTATTAGCGATTCTTTTGATGTAATGTTGGAACTGTTCTGGACTGAGTGTTTTTACTTTCCGGGCCGGTACACCAGCGTAAATATGACCGGATTCTAAGCGAGTATTTTCTAGAACTACTGCTCCGGCTGCAATCAGAACATTTTCTTCCACTACAGCATCATCCATAATAATGGCGCCCATTCCTACCAAAACATTATCGTGGATGGTACATCCATGCACGATCGCACGGTGACCAATGGAGACATTATTACCAATATTGGTTGGTGATTTTTGATAGGTACAGTGGATAATTGCTCCATCTTGTACATTTACCTTATTGCCCATTTTGATGTAATGTACATCTCCTCTAACCACGGCTTGAAACCAAAAACTACAGTCATCCCCAGCTATTACATCACCAACGATGGTCGCATTTTCTGCTAGATAACAGTTCTTACCAAACTGTGGATTTTTGCCTTCCACGGCCTTAATCAATGCCATATTTTTTGCTGTGGAAGTTAAGGAATTCCTTAGACTAAATGACACAATTTTAGTGGTATCTTAGGAATAATTGGGAATAAAAAAGCGTGTCGCTAGGTACACTATATGGGTAGAAAAAAAATTATTTAGAACTAATCAATCCTTGTTTAGGGAAGTCCAAACAAATCATTTTATAATGTTCTTTAAAATTCTGAAAACCCTACAATCCAGAAATTCCTGTTTCACAAAGAGGAAAGCAGCAAGCCCGCTCCTAGCGCTCAAACACCATTGGCAACAAGCCAATCGGTATCCGACCTTGGTCTAAAATTTTTTTATGGAAAGCAACTAAGTCAAAATCTTTACCTAGTCTTTTCCGCTCTTTCTTACGAAGTTTTTGCAAAATAGCAGCGCCAACTTTATAGGTATGTACCTGAGCGGGCCAACGGCGTATTCGATCTATTTCACGTTGTGCAATCTCATCTTGGTTAGGAATATATTTTTTCCAGAATGCCATGGCTGTCTCCTCGTTCCAGCCATAATAATTGATGCCTACATCTAAGGGAATCCGTACAGAACGAACGATATCCCATTCCCATTTCCCTAAATAATCATAAGGCGTTTCGTAAAGTCCGATATCTTCTCCATGGTATTCGACGTATGCGGCCCAACCTTCTGAAAAGCCCGCATTAAAGAATTGAGTTCGGTAAGCGGGAAGATCCAATTGTGAAGTATAGGAAACCTGAAAATGATGCCCCGGATTCCCTTCGTGCAAAAACAACCAGTCTAATTGTCGCACATTAAAAGGATAGTCGAATAAATTATAATATCCTGGGGCACTGGCCAGCGCCTCATCTCTACCTCTGGCAATTTTCAATTCTGGCAACTTCCAATCCATTGGATATGCTTTATCCAAGTTTTCCAATACCGTTTGTTGACGTTCTGAAAAAAGTGCAGCGACTTGATTTGAATCTTCAAGAAAAAATTTATCCTCATCGATGTATTGATAAAAGGTACTGGAATCCAAGCCCATACCAAGCTGAAGGGTCTTTATTTCTGCTTTAACTTGGTAGACCTCTTCTAAACCAAATTCAAATATTTCATCTGGGGTCATCCGGGTACCAGTCCATTTTTTCACTAGATAGCGG
>CAXIDD010000620.1:0-3454 GCA_964021975.1 uncultured Saprospirales bacterium
GTAGCTGGCAAAAGTATTACCACGTAAGTTGATGGGCAATGGCAGGGTCTTATTGTTAATGCTATTCAGTAGTTCTCTTAAATCATAGGTTGGTGCCTTGTAAACCAGCTGATAAATGGCATCCACACCAGCGTATTGGCAATAACGTTCTTGCCATTCCAGGATATTTTCTTCAATCTGATTGGTAATTTGTCGACCATATTCGCTGTAGAGTACATCAAAATCGAGAAAATAGGGGGCAGCTGGCGCTAAAGGATTAGCTAAAATAGGTTGTAAAAAAGAGTAGCTATTCAGGCTGGGCTTTCCACTCGGACCACAATCTGATTGTACTTGAACGGGGTTAAAAAGGGACAAAAAAAGGATCATCACACTAATCCCCACCGACTTCCAATGCTGCATAAGGTATCGTTTTTAAAAGTCTTGCATCCAGATGATAATAGACTACAAATTCGGCTCGATTAATATAAGCCGCTAAAGTTTTTTGACTAGATTCAAGCGCTTTTGGCGCAATGCCCTCGATTCTTACTAAATCATCTTTGTACAAATAACGCCCTTCAAGATAACCGTTTTTTCGGACTCTAAATCGGTTCGGTGCCAGCTTTTCAAACTGAGCTGTATCTTGTAATGCTCCTGCATCTAAGTCATTCATTAAACGATGTAAGCTACCGTCTCGGAATAGCACGCCCCAACCAAAAACAGGCAAAGCGACATCCAAGGGCAAGGGATAAGTATTCCGGGCTTGGTTTAAATAAGGCTCCGCTGCCACCAGATTTAAAATCGAATTGATTTCCTCCCAGTCTGCCACTTCTCCCATGTTATAAAACATCAACATCCCTTTATTTACGGGCGGCACCCCGGTGGTAGAAGGATCTGCCAATTGATGCAAACGGATGGTTGCAGATAATGGCCAAGCTTCTGAGCCAAAAGCCGTTTTTAAATTTTCTAAAAAGGTAAAAAAAGCCACTCTGGTACTCGGCGACCAATCGCAATCCAGTTGAATTTCTGGTATTTGAATGCCTGCTGGTAAGGTAGCCATCAGCTGTTGAATTTTCGTGGCAACTTTAGCTGCCAATTCTTTTTGTTGGGCATCAGAAGCTTCTTGAAAACTGCGGTTGGTAATAAAAATCGTAGGGACGATTTCCTTGACCTGATTTAAGGTATTGGAATCAACGCGTAAAATGGCCTGAGGCACAAGTGCTTGTTGGCTCGCATCCCAGTCTACGTCAAAAAACTTGACATACAAGCGCTGAGCATCCAGATGCTCCAGCAACAATTGCTGGCTTGAATCAACAGACAGTTTCGTTTGCCAATGATAAAAGGCTATACTGGTTGGCTGTTGAGGCGCTATTTGGCAAGCAGAAAAAAATAATAAAAGAATACCGCTAATCCACCAAACCGATGAACGACCAAAGTACCTACTGAATCGCATCAAAACGTAAATCCATTTTAATAGGAATGGAAGCAGGAGAAACCCCGAAAAAAGAAAACCAAACCTCCAGTTTGAATCGATCCCTGGAAAGCACTCTTTTTGCATTAGGCAAAGAAGGTAGCAGGCGCAACTCACTCCCCACCCGCTGACTCGGAATATTATCGAGGTAGAAGACCTCTTCGGCGGCATTACAGGTAGCGTTTGTTTCTGGACATATCCGAACGGAGACTTCCAGCAAAAAGTCAAAGCGTTCATTACTCAATGCTTCGAGGGTGGCAGTGATGGGTTCGATGCCAGTAATCAGGGACGTATCTGTGTTGAATTCCGTGATGTACGATTGGTAATTGGTCCGCAAATCATCAAAGGTAAAAACCCTAGGTAAAGTCCCCGTCAGGCCTGCTGGCATTTCGAACGTCAGGTTTGGAAAAACCATCTCGAATAAAGTACGGCGATTATCCCCTCGGCAGGTACTCAGTAAAACAAGAAATAACAAAAGGCTGATAGATCTGGTATATGGTAGTTTCATTTTATGCGATTGGTCTTTATTCTTAAGGTTAAATATCTGTGTTTTATTTTACTTGAGCTAGTTTTTTAACTCCCTACCCCAACAATGAATTTTCTACCTATGATTTTTTTGATCCGTAGAGAAATAAAAAGTTTATGTAAAAGTCCAAAATAAGGCCTACTTTTCTTCTCGACAAGAGTTGAAAATCAGTATATTAGTCCGTATTTATTGAAAGATAGCAACGACAAAAACTTAAACATTTTAACCAAATGGGCGAACAGAAAGTAACTGCGATTAAGAGTGGAGACAGTATGCACAAATTTGTTAACCGACTGATCAAAGACGTGCACGCATTAGAGTATATGCTGGAGCACGATTGGTTTGAAACGGATACCATCCGAATTGGTGCGGAGCAAGAAATGACCTTAGTCAATAATCAGACCTTCAAGCCCTGTACTTTGGCCATGGAGGCCATTGACTTACTTAAAGCCCCATCTTGGTTAGATACTGAACTGGCTAAATTCAATTTAGAGATCAATTTGGAGCCCTTGGTTTTTAAGGATGATTGTCTTAGTGCCATGGAAGCCTCTTTGAATCAAAAAATGGACATTATCCGTCAAGGGATACTGCCACTTAAAGCGAAACCAATTCTAACGGGGATTCTGCCCACCTTAAGAAAATATGATTTAGAACTCCACAATTTAACCCCTCGTGAACGTTATAAAATTTTGATGGATGCCATCAACGAAGAATTGATCGGCAACTCTTTTGAACTACGCCTTAGAGGAATCGACGAAATTTTGGTCAAACATGATTCCCCATTGTTGGAAGCTTGTAATACCAGTTTCCAAGTACACTTACAGGTTAAACCCAATGATTTTGTCCATCTTTATAATATTGCCCAGACCTTAACTGCTCCCGTCATGGCTATTTCGGCTAACTCCCCGATTGTTTTCGGACGGAGGCTCTGGCATGAGAGTCGTATTGCGCTTTTTCAACAAGCCTTAGATATCCGGACCACACAAGAGCACATGCGCGAACGCAGCCCAAGGGTTAGTTTTGGTGATAATTGGCTAGATAATTCTATTCTGGAAATTTATAAAGAAGATATTGCGCGCTTCCGTGTATTACTCAGTACGGAGGTCGAAGAAGATGCACTAGAGCTCATTCATAATAAAAAGGTACCTAAGTTGAAGGCATTACAAGTACACAACTCCACGGTCTACCGGTGGAATCGCCCTTGTTATGGTATCAGTGAAAATGGTATGCCACACTTAAGGATTGAAAATAGAGTCTTGCCAGCTGGCCCCACCACTCGGGATGAAATGGCCAACGCTGCGCTTTGGTTAGGGGCCATGGTTGGCTATGCTAAATACTGTAAAGATATCCGTACAGAAATCAATTGGGAAGATGTCCGTGATAACTTTGGTAAAGCGGCTCAATTTGGTATCGATAGTAAGTTTACCTGGTTTAATGACCGCAAAATTTCGGCTTCTGATCTGGTAAGTGAAGAAATTCTA
>CAXIDD010000621.1:0-3441 GCA_964021975.1 uncultured Saprospirales bacterium
CTCTGGCACTTTCCTTTGATTTAGTACCTGTAGAACTCAGAGCTAAAACAGCAGCTTATTTTGCCCAAGATGTAGAAAAATTTAAGCACCTAACCACTGGTTTTGTTGGTACGCCGCTGTTGTGTAGCACGCTGTCTTCCATTGGTCGAGACGATTTAGCTTTTATGTTGTTAAACCGGAAACAATTTCCTAGCTGGCTTTACCCAGTAACCCAAGGTGCTACCACCATCTGGGAGCGTTGGGATACACAAAGACCGGATGGTAGCATCATAGAAGGAATGAATAGCTTTAACCATTATGCTTATGGTGCCATCGGTGAATGGCTCTATTCCCATGTAGGTGGTTTGAAGAGCGATATTGATCAGCCAGGTTTTAAGCACATTTTACTACATCCACATCCAGGTGGAGGATTAACGCAGGCCAGTACAGCATTTAAATCTTCCTATGGTTTGATTCAATCCGATTGGGAAATGAAGGATGATCAATTTATTTACGAAGTGACTATACCTGCAAATACAACTGCCACCGTAACTTTACCTGGAGCAAAAGATAAGCAAGTAAGCTGTAATGATCAGCCATTAGATAAGGCTGTAACAGGAAAAATAAGCGTTCATAAAGCAGCGGTCCAATTGGAATTGGGCTCAGGTCAATATCGCTTTGTATATTAATTGTGATTTTTTACTCATTTACTGTTTTTTAATTGAAGCCTAATGAATAAACCGAATAATAGAAAGTATGCATCCTTATTGATCTTCTCCTTGTTTATTTTAGGATTTCTATCCTTATTAGGCACTAGTTGCCAAGCCCTAACGGAGGAGAAAGAAGCTGATCAACTCAATATCTTATGGTTAGTTACCGAAGACATGGGCCCTTATTTGCCTGCTTTTGGTGATTCAACCATTCAAACACCTAATTTAAGTCGATTGGCAAGGGAAGGCATCATCTTTCCCAATATGTATTCTACTTCAGGTGTATGTGCTCCAAGTCGGGCAGCAATTGCTACCGGAATGTACCCTTCTAGCATCGGCGCGAACCACATGCGTACTGGATCTTATACCGAAGTAACTGGTCTTCCAGTATACGAAGCCATGCCATCACCAGAAGTAAAGATGGTCAGTGAACTACTGCGTAGGAATGGTTACTACTGTACCAATAATGTTAAGCAAGATTATCAATTCAAAGCTCCCATGACAGCCTGGGATGAAAATGGCAACTACGCGCATTGGCGTAATCGAGGAGAAGGTCAGCCCTTTTTTTCCATCTTTAATTTCACCGATACGCATGAATCAGGGTTATTTGAGCCATACGGATTCCGGCATGTTGAAACGAGACATTACCACGCTGGAGATACCAGCTATACTTGGAAAGGAGGACGCATGACAGAGGCAGAAACGCCTATTCATGTTGCTAAGGATACCAAGTTCCCAATTCCGCCCTATTTACCAGATACAGAATTGGTACGTAGAGATATGTGGAAAGTTTACAATAACATTGCAGAGATGGACAAACAGGTAGGAGCAGTACTCCAACAACTAGAGGAGGATGGCTTGTTGGAAAAAACCATCATCTTTTTCTACGGAGACCATGGTGGCCCACTTCCTAGGCAAAAGCGCCTAATCTATGATTCAGGATTAAATACGCCACTCATTGTGCGCTTTCCTAATCAAGAACAGGCTGGAACTAAAGATCAGCAATTGGTGAGTTTTATAGACTTGGCACCAACACTGCTTTCTTTAATTGGGGTTAAACCACCTGATTATATGCAGGGGCAAGCCTTTTTAGGAAAACATAAAGCCAGCTCAGAAAGGGGTTACATCCACGCGGCTGCTGATCGTTTTGATGGTTTTACAGATGCTATTCGTGCAGTGAGAGATCAACAATACAAGTATATACGGAATTACCGGCCGGAGCAGGGCTATTATTTACCCGTTAGTTATCGAGAGCAGATCCCTACTATGCAGGAACTATTACGGCTTCGAGATGCCGGAGGACTCAATGAGATCCAGGCACAATGGTTTCGAGAAAATAAGCCCAAAGAGGAATTATTTGATTGCGAAGCCGATCCCCACGAACTCAACAACCTAGCAGAAGATCCTGCTCACCAAGAAAGACTAATTACTATGCGCGCGGAGATGGATCGATGGCTCAAGGAGGTCGGCGACCAAGCCAATTTACCTGAAAAAGAATTGGTCAATCAACTTTGGAAAGGGCAACAAACACAACCTGAAACTACAGTGCCTACGATTAGTATTTCGGATGGAAAAGTCGATATTAATTGTGTAACAGAAGGTGCTTCTATTGGATACAAAATAATCGGACCTGGAAAAACTGCTTCCAAAGCATGGACGGTATATCAAGGACCTTTTGAAGTGCCCGCAGGTGCCCGCGTCCGAGCAAAAGCACACCGGATTGGATTCCAAGCAAGCAAAACTGTTGAAGAAACTTTGGAATAAGGTAAAACTTAATTATTCTATTTTATCTTCTAAAAACCTCACTCAATGAAGCAATTGTCCATCTTCCTAGTCCTTGCAATGATCCTCACATTCGCGTCTTGTGCTCGAAAACCGCTGCAAAACCAACAAAAGCCCAATATTCTATTTATTGCAGTAGATGATCTGCGCCCGGAACTGAATTTTTATGGACAAAATCACATCAAGTCACCAAAACTCGATCAATTAGCCAGTGAGGCTCTGGTTTTTAATCGGGCTTATTGCAATGTTCCGGTATGTGGAGCGTCTAGGGCAAGTCTGCTGACAGGAAGTAGGCCGACTAGGTATAGGTATATCGATGCTCGGACACGTAAAGATAAGGATAATCCGGAGGTGATTTCTTTACCGAAGCTCTTGAAAAACAATGGTTATAAAACCATTTCAAATGGGAAAATATATCACCACCGAGATGATGATACTTCCGCTTGGGACGAAATATGGCAACCCGATGCAAAGTTTGGATATGCTACGGAGGAATACCGTGAAATCAGGGCCAATACTTACCGCGGAATGCCGATGGAAAATGCCGAAGTACCGGATTCTGCTTACAAAGATGGGAAATTAGCTCTTAAGGCAATTGAAGACCTAAAGCAGCTAAAAGAGGAAGGGGATCCTTTCTTTTTAGCACTTGGGTTTTACAAACCACACCTTCCTTTTACCGCTCCCAAAAAATATTGGGACCTTTATGATCGAGCAAGCATTCCCCTGCCAGAGAACTATATTCAACCTGAAACAACGCCGAAAAAAGCCTTTCACAATTTTGGAGAATTAAGAAATTATGAAGAGATCCCTGAAAAAGGAGAACTCTCGGATGATTTAGCCAAGGAATTGATCCATGGCTACTATGCCTGTGTCAGTTATATCGATGCTCAAATTGGATTGGTTTTGGAGGAGTTGGATAGGTTGAATCTCTCGAATAACACCATAGTTGTGGTATGGGGAGACCACGGTT
>CAXIDD010000622.1:0-3433 GCA_964021975.1 uncultured Saprospirales bacterium
CATAGCAAGGCTAGAATTCCAAAGATCCAGGCAACAATTCGGAATATTTTTGATTTTTTCATAATTGAGCTTTGATGTGTAGCATGAAGCTATTAATATTCTTGTGAATTATCCCCATTCAAAGGCTCAATATTAGACTTCATCACAATTGGTTTTAGGGAGTAATGGTCAAGTCTGTGAGCGATAAAGTCTAAAATATGGCTCAACGTATTTATTATTTTTCTTGCTTAAAATGCGCATAAAAGCTCAAAATAATGGCCGAGGCCGAGATTAAGGTCATTACCGTCCCTGGAACAAAATTCACATAAGCACCTAAATCCATGAATAAAAAGTAGCCCAAATCTGCTAAGCCACCCGTGATTGCCGCTAAGAAGATCGCGTTTTTATTACCTTTCCAAACAAAAAATGCACAGATAAAAGTGACTATCCCAATCCAAAATAGGTTAAAGCCATGTTGGCCTATGATAGCCCCAGCTGCTTTAGGGTACTCCATTTGTAATGTTTCTGGGTTCACTGCATCGGCAATTCCACTGACGGAGGCACTAATATCATCAGTGAGTACACCTTTCATCGTCATTACTCCAGCAAAAATGTGCACCACCCCCCAGATGATCCAAAGAATGGCAGAAATTTTAAAAAGTAAGCTTAGATTTTTCATAGACCTAGTTTATAGTTTTGATTTAAAATTGCAAGGATTGCCCTTTTCAAGAACAATCCTCACAAATTTATTTAAACCGAAAGGCCTATGCATTAATGTAGATTAAGAAATCTACCGGATGAGCAGTTATGGCTTGATTACCTTATTTTTTTGTTCTCCTTCTTTCTTTTCAATAATACTTTGACCGTTGGTAATCCAAGCTTCAGCTTTCTTACCTTTCAAATGATGGTCAAAAAATGCTGTAACTTTATTGAAATAATCTATTTGATTTTCCTTTTTTCTTAGCCCATGATTCTCACCTGCGTAAAGCAACATGATTAAAGGTTTGGACAGGCGACGCATGGTGATATACATCTCTATCCCCTGGTGGTAATCTACTGCTCCATCTTGGTCTCCAAAGGTCATTAAGATGGGCGTATTGATGTCTTGCGCTTGAAAAATAGGCGAATTCGCCATGTATTCCTCCATCAAATTCCAGTAAGGTTCTCGCAGTCGGCCCTGACTGGTTTCGAAAATTTGTTGATCCGGGGTCCCCGAATTCCAATAGATAGAGTTGTACATACTAATCATATTGGTTAGAGGCGCTCCGGCAATAGCAGCGGAAAAAATATCCGTTTGTGTGACTAGAAAGGAGGCTTGGTAAGCGCCCCAACTATGTCCCATAATACCTACTTTATCCTTGTCAATCATCCCTGTTTTGAGAACTTTCTTGACAGCTGGCACCACACAATCTACCGCTGATTCTCCAGGATGATTGGTCTTATAAATAATATCTGGCTGGAATACAAAATAATCGTTTTGTACGTAATGTGTGAGGTTGTAAGCTCTCCTATTCGATGGAGCTATGTAAATGTTTTTGGAATCCGTCCGACGCTCATAGATATAAGTAATCATCGGATATTTTTTACCTTTTTCGTAGTTAGCTGGATAGTGTAATAGACCTTGTAGCTTTTTACCATCGGCATTTTTGTAATCAATTAGTTCGGTTTTACCCCAAGCATAATCTTTCTGTTGAGGATTGGTATTTGAAATCTGGCGGCCTTCCGATAGTTTCCCTTTTGTCACAAAAACATCTGGAGAATCCGTATAACTCTCTGAGTAATAAGAATAGACATCAGCGTCTTTTGCTTTAACTAAACTTCTCACTCTTTTGTCCAACACCATTTCATCCAGTACTTTCCCGCTTGGATCTATGCGTAGGTAGCCGGATGTTTTGGTTTTATCCCCAAAAGCATTCAGGAACATCGGTTTAGCTGGATCAAAGTAGCGATCCTCCTCAGTTCTTTGCATCCGGTAGACGATTTCACTTTTCTTTCCGTCTGTTAATTTACGGTGACCGCTACCATCGGGTTTGAAGGCCCAAACATCATATTCATCGTATAAAAAAACCTCTGCATCATCTTTTAGCCAACCTCCTCGGCCAACGGGTGGTAATATGTCTCTAGGTCCATCATACCTTGTATCCCAAAATGGCACCTCTATTTTACTGGTGAGGTTGCGGTGTGTTCCGGAAGCGACCTCATAGGAATACCAATGCTTGTCTTTGAAATACAATAAATATTTACCGTCTGGAGAACTTCCATAAAAGTTATTGACCGGAAATTGCTTCATCGCTAGCTTGCGACTACCCGTTTGGGCGTCTGCGATGTAAACATCAGCATGCTCCAAGCGAAATTGTGGTTCATAAGGTGCTTTATGCAAGAGGACCATAGCTGCTCCATCTCCTACCATACTTGCATCCTTAACTTGTTCGGTTTCAATTTGCACAAAGTTATCTTTTTGGGTATTCCAAACCGACAGATAGGTAGCATTTTTATCCCGATTGTAAGTCTTACGTTGTCTAGGGATGATGTTGGCATCTTTCCAATGCCATACTTCCATATCAGGCACTTTGTCAGTTGCTGACTTCTGATTTTTAGCAACCGTAGAATCCTTCGTTTCTTTTTCGATTTTGTCCCAATCGTCAATACCAATAAAGATTCGGGATAAGTCTTTTGACCAATAAGGCGTATAAGTTTCTCTGATGCGCATTCCTTGTGGAAAATCTTGATGAACAGCCGGATCCAACTTTTGGAAATCTGTATTTTCATCCAGATTATTGAAGGCATAAACCCGGTGATTCTCTTCTGTGAAAGCGGTGTCTTTGAACGCTTGCATAAAAGTTAATGCTGATTGCTCCTTTTCCCATTTCAATTTTCTGAAGGTCGTGGTATCACTAACTAAGAAGCTGATCTGATTCTTTTCGAGGTTAAAGAGTTCTACTCCATTGCCTCTTTTTTTCTCCGCATCGATGATATAGGCTAAAAGATTTCCTTGATCATTGAGTGCCC
Source organism: uncultured Saprospirales bacterium (assembly GCA_964021975.1). GTDB lineage: Bacteria > Bacteroidota > Bacteroidia > Chitinophagales > Saprospiraceae > DATFKA01. Next base: position 2,989 of record CAXIDD010000622.1, read on the forward strand.
ATTCAGAGACGTTCCCTATGTTTCTAGACCAACCTGTTTCCAGGTTTCGGACGATCAAATCCTTACCCGCTAGCTTACTACCCTTTGGCGCATAGGTGGACATAATGACATATTTGCTATCATTGCTGAGTTCAAAAGAGCTGATACCTTCTATGGTTTCTTTTTCACCAGTTTCCAGGTTTAGCAGAATCATATCATTTTCTACGCTTTGCTTTTTCTCCTTCATTTTTTCTTCTTTCTGAGGGCTTATTCCCTGAGCAAAAGCTAGCCAATTCCCATTGGGCGAAAACTTAGGATTATTAGCAAAAGCAAATTGATACTTTTTATCTCCCGCTGTACTGGAAATGTAAAGCGTATCATTTTCATTCATTAGGGTCACACTATAAGCGGCCCATCGGCCATCATCGGACAGCCAACTGAACCAAGAGAGGTTCTGCCATTCCTG
>CAXIDD010000623.1:0-3432 GCA_964021975.1 uncultured Saprospirales bacterium
GACGCGAATGAAACCTCTGGGTACTAACTCCTGCTCCATTGCTTTCATGGATTTCCGTAAGTTATAGGATTTATCTTTCGTATGAATCTTTACACAGTAGTCATCTGATTGTACCCAGATGACCTCAGAAAGCAGGATATTTTTGACTTTGTTCCCGATTTTAATTTGTACAAGTGGGGTTTGGTCCCCCATTTTTCTCTGAGACAAATCATCGTATAAGTTCTTATACCGAACGCTTAAATCAGATAGGGCAACCACTTTTAGATCCAATAATTGGAGGTTGTTATGCAAGTTCATGAAAACAACTAGGCCGAGGTAGGCCGTAAAAAACAGAGCAGCTTTCTGAAAAGTATAAAAGGAAAGGTACTCCCCAAAGGTAGTCAGGGGCTGTCCATTTACCCACAATTTAATACAGCTAATGGCAATTAAAGTGATCAATAAAGTCCCAGCAATCCTTGATCCATATTGTAATATAGAAGATAGACTCAACTTTTGAATTGGGTGTTTTTTCACATAGACCAGCAGCGGAAGGGTAAAAACAGTCCAAACCAGCCAAAGGGTTACATGATTTTGCAATAAATCAAAGAAAGAAACTTCCCTATTGCCTAGTAAATCAAAACTCGTTAGATAGTATTGCTGTTGTGCAGTCTCAAATAAAATCAATGCTATGAAATAAAAGGTAATCGCAATGTATAGCTTGTGATTTGTTTTCATTTTTCAAATATTAAATAAATCAATTCCAAAGATAAGCTTCGAATAGCATCCAAGCATTATCTTATTTTGATTATATATAATCTTAAAAGTGTTAAAATTACACCTTTATGAATACAAAATCACACCTATAAAGTTAAACACTTAAGACCTTTTCCCAAACGCCCTTATCCACCGGAATACCTAATTCTAAATTTTCAACCCTAATCTGGGCACTTTGCTCCCCAGGGTAATAAGTTTGATCACCTGGATTCATAGGCTCCACTTGATGTGTATAATCGATAATTTCGTTGAGCAATCGGCTTTGTAATCCCTGATCACCAAATTTCTCGGGATCAATACAAAGAAATACTTGTGATATCCCCGTTTCAATCTCTTTCAAACCAATTTGATAGGTAGAATTTCCAGCCGACAACAAAGTCGCCAACATATCTAAAATCATAGAGAGTGCGGAGCCTTTCCAGTAGCCAATTGGTAGACCTCGCTCCTTTCTTAGGATTTTTTCAGGGTCCGTAGACAACTGATTCTCGTTATCCCACCCACCGGGGAAAGGCAGTTGCTCCCCTTTCAGTTGATAGTTGTGAATTTTTCCAAAGGAAAATTGAGAAATAGACATATCCAAAACTACATCTCCTTCTGCCCTGGGGATGGATACCACCAAGGGATTGTTGCCAATGCGACTGTCTTTACCGCCCCAAGGCGGCATATTGGGTTGGGTATTGGTAAAAAGGATAGAAATACAACCAGCTTTTGCAGCTTGTCTACCATAAGTACCACCGCGCATCCAGTGATTGGTATTGCGTAAGGCCACCAATCCCATCCCTTGACTTTGGGCTAATTCAATGGCTCGTTTGGTACATTTAGTGGCATTGATAATACCGGCACCTAAATGTCCATCCCAGCGTTCTATGTTACCAAAGCTAGCAATTGCCTTGGCTTCCGCATCAATGTTGATGACACCTTTTTGTATGTATTCAATAAAGAGCGGTACTCGATTAATACCATGAGAATGGACACCATCCAAGGTACTCTCTGTAAATACCTGGGCTAATAAATTGGCCCGGTCTTCGGTGAATTTATACTTCCTAAAAAGTTGATAGAGCACCTCCTGCATTTGCTGGGATGTGATGATAATGCTTGTTTTCGCCATCTCCTCTATGGTTTAAATTTTTTCTACAAAATTCAAAAAGACTTTTTTATGTAAATCCACGTCCATCTTAGGAGAAAGTGCTGCTCGGATGATATAGTCTTTGTCGCCTTCTTTGGTTGTTCCTTGTGTAGAAGTAGCTGGAATGGTCCAATAACAGCCCTTTAACTGCCCGTAACTGACACAATACTTGCTTTCATCAGGAATTTCTTGAATCATTAAATTGATGAGCTTAAGGTTTAAAGCTCTTTTATAAGCTTCTTTCTCTTCATCCGTATTCCCTTTGGTGGGAAGATCCAGTGAAAAAACAGAAGGAGTAAATCCTTCTGTTGCCAGGGCTTCAGAAACAAAATTAATTTTAGCGGTAGGCAATACCTCCCCGATAAAATTGACAAATTCGCGGGTGTTGGTATAAGCCTGTTGAATCCGCTGATTCATAGAAGGCAATTGTTTGGCTAAGATTTCATATTGTTGATCAGTCGCTTCATTATCGCAAAGGCTTAGGTGTATTTTCACCTTCTCCAATAAAGAAGCTGATTTTTCATTGCCTACGCAATAACCAGCTGTACAAAGTCCTCCACTTGGAAATTTCGATCCACTAGAATAAGAAATTGACCGAATTGGAGACAGTATTTCTCCCTCCCCTAAAAAGTGGACATTGGGACAGAAAGTCTGATCCAAAATAAAAACTGGATCTACTGCAATGACTCCTTTATTAGTCTTCCGTTGCTTAGTCAAAACGGCTTGTAATTTGATCAAGTCTGGGACTTCAACTCTTGGGTTGGTCGGAATCTCAGCGATGATGTAAGGGATCGCATCTTCTAAGGCCAGTTCATTAAGAACAGTATCAATGCTTTGCACCATATCTTGCCCTCCGTCAACGGGTAGATCTACTACTTCTACCTGATCAATACAGGCAGCCACTCGTCTGGCTTGGTCATTGGTACCACCATAACAATTGGGTGGAACTATAAATTTGACCGCCTTACCAGGGTGTTTTTCAAAGGCATCATGAATGAGTCCCATCATAATCGCATATTGAATGGAGAGTCCACTTGATCCTACCAAAGCTGTGGTAGGAGACCCAGTAATTCCTTGAATAGTATTTAAAACTATTGCTTTATTGGAATCGAGCTTACTTTCATTAGCATCAAAAGAAGATTTTCCAATTAGCGCCCTTATAGCTATCAGGCAATTGGCAGGAGTCATGGCAATGGTCTCTCTTCTTCTCACGTGCTGAATTTCAGAGATGTAAGTTTCATTAGATGCCCCATTTACTAGGATAACACTTCCCAAAGTACCGTAAATATTGACATAAAAGTCAATATTGGAAGAAGGGTCAATTGCTTGAATTTCATCTTCCATTGAAATATAAATAGTGCTGCCCTCAAAAGCCGGAAGCTCGTCGAAATGCTGAATCTTTTTTAAGTCAAATTCATAAGCATATACTTCTTTTAGGATTTTAACATCAAAAAAATTAGACAAATTATTTTTGTAAACAATTTGCGTATTTCTTCGTTCCAATGAATTTTTCCTAAGTACTGCTAGAACAGGAGCCATGGTAGAAGAAAAGC